>JBEKXM010000236.1:0-7128 GCA_049512115.1 Tepidisphaeraceae bacterium
ACGCCTGGAATCCGCAGCAGTTGCGGCTTGATCCGGTATTGCGCCAGCTCCCACGCCTGCGTCGAGCTTCCCGCCGATCCGGTCAGGCTCACCCCGATGATCGGAAACACCGAAAAATTCATCCGGTAAACTTCGGTGGCAACCGTCGCCGGCAACGACGGGCGAATCTGCGCCAGCCTCCCCAGCGCGTACAACTCGCTTTGCCGCATGTCCACGTCCCACGAAAAGAACAGATCGATTTGGGCAACGCCACGCCCCGTCGAGGATTTGATCGACTGGCAACCCGGAATCTGCTTCATCGTCTCTTCGATCGGCCGGGTGATGCTGGCCATCATCTCATCCGCCGGCATCACGCCGTTCTGCACCATCACAATGACCCGCGGAAACTCGGTTTGCGGAAACAGCGCCGAAGGCAGATGCAGCGCCGCATATCCCCCCGCTCCGCACAATGCCAAAACGATGAACGTGATCGAAACCGCGTGACGAAGCGCAAATCGTGGCAAGGTGGATCGCATCTCGGCAGTTCGATTGGCAATTCAATGATTGAGGACCCTGATGTCCGACCTGAAGAGCAGCCCGTACGCGCCGCCGACAACAATCGTCTGATCCGGCTGCAAACCCTCCGCCGTCACCTGCACCCAATCCCCGTCCCGCAGCCCCGGCTGCACCGGCTTCAAAATCGCCTGCTTGCGGTCCTCGCTCACGACCCCGACGTAGGGCCGATCGAGCGCATCCCGCACGATCGCGTCCGCCGGCACCACCAGACAATCCGCCTGCTCTTTACTGATGATGCTCACCCGCCCGAATTGTCCCGGCCGCACCCCCCGGCCCGCGGGAATCACCACGTCCACGCTCACCAGATTCGTTTTCGCATCCGCCGCGCCATCCACGCGCTGGACCTTCGATTCGAATTTCACGACTCCCCCCGTCGCCGGATCGGCGGGGATTTCAATCTCCGCCGTCTGGCCCGCCGAGATCTCCGCCGCCTGCCACGCCGGAATCCCCGCCGCCATTACCAGCCGGTCCAAGTCCACGATCTGAACCGCCGTCGCCGTCGGCAACGCCGCCTCGCCCGGATGAACGTTGATGGCCACCACCGTTCCCCCGATCGGCGATGTCACAAGTTCTTCGCCCGCTTCCGATGTTCCCCCAATCAGCCGCGCCGACTTGGCCACGAACAACGTCTGTCCCTTGTCCACGTGTTGCCCCTCGACGCACCGCACTTGCGACACCGCCGCCGGCCAATCGACCGTCACCCGCGCTTCCGCCGCCGGCGCATCCGCCGTCGCCGGCGCCGGCTCCACGTTTCCGAATCCGACCACGTATTCATGCAGCGTCATCTTCCGGATCGTCCCGATCCGCACCTCGATATCGGTATGCTTGATTTGGTCCGCCGCCTCGACGCTGCTCGCCAGCGGCGGCGCGGCACGCTCCCTCCATAGAAAATAAAGCGCGCCCCCCAAGATCAGAAGAACCCACAGCTTCAGCGCCGCAGATACGACCTTCGCCGGTTCCATCGCCCGCCCATTCTACACGGACTCCCACGCTTTGCCGCGCCACCGTCCATGCGAAAGGTCACTCTTTACTTTAATGTTGAGCGTTGAGTGTTGAGCGTTGCATTGGCCGACGGGGTAATACCCAAATCACGCCCAAGGCGATGGCTTATTGATCGCCCGTGTAGCTGACGCTATTGGGCATCGGCTTCAGGACGGGAGCATTGTCGGCGAAGTGTTTCTCCACGGACCAGGTGACCACCTCGAGGTAATGCCGCCTCATTCGAACCATGGTGACGAAATATCCGAATTGCACCTTCGACGCCGGCGAAGTGCCGTGAATCTCGTATCGGATCGCTTTGTAGCCGCTGACCTCGATTGGCTCGGGATCGGAGCATTTGGATTTGACCAGGTGGGAAAGGACCTCATCCCGGAGGGTCTTGGCATCGTCGTCCAGCGTGGCGTAGGGATCGTCGCGGTTGGCGATGAGCACCATCACGAAAGCGTCGGAGTCCTCATTGCGCGCCTCGATGGCGGCGCCGGGATTGCTCGAATTCTCGGCCACCCATCCCTCGGGCACGACCACTCGAACCTGGCCGTCCTTGCTTTTGACGGTCACGCTGGAATCGGTGTCGTCCGCCCGCAGAGGTGCCAGATTCGACGCTAGAATCAAAACAAGCGCGGTTAGTGTGACGCGGTAAACCATGGCCATTTAAGTAGCATATCGGCAAGGAATTGACGAGCAATCAGGCCGGGGGGCGTTTTTTTTTGCTGGTAAACTCTTGCCGCCTTGACACTTTTGCCGTCCTCCGTAGGATTCGCTGGTCTCTCCCCACCGATGGGGCGTTCGTCGAGAGGTCCGGCGCGTGGCCGGATGGGTAGGCGTAACCGGCCGGATTTCGCGGTTTTAACCGGCCGGGGCCTTGGGAGATGAGCCATGATACTCCGCGAACGGTCACGTCCATTCCCGAAGCCCGGCATTTGCTCTTCTGGCCGGCGGGCAGGTCTGTCGCCATTCGCTTTACCCGGTGGTGTAACGGTAGCACAAGAGATTTTGGTTCTCTTTGTCCTGGTTCGAATCCAGGCCGGGTAGTTCCTCGATGCCCGGCTGGGAGCTCTTTGATTCATGAGCGTCACGGCGATCATCCTGGCGGCGGGCAAATCGACGCGGATGAAATCCCGCCGGCCCAAGCCGCTGCATGAAATCTGCGGCAAGCCCATGCTGGGATGGATTCTGGACGCCTGTTTTTCGGCGGGCGTGACCCGCGCCCTGGTCGTGGTCGGCCACGGCAAACAGGAGATCGTCGAGCAGTTCGGCAAGGATCGGCGGATTCATTTCGTCGAACAGACCGAACAGCTTGGGACCGGCCATGCGGCCAAGATGTGTGAGCCGCTGTTGCGCGGCCATGGCGGCGACGTTTTTTTGCTGGCGGGCGATACCCCGCTGATTCGCGCCGAAATCCTCCGCACGCTGCTGGAGGCGCATCACCAGGACCGGGCGGTGGCGAGCATGGCAACGGCGATCCTGGACGATCCAACCGGCTATGGACGGGTCGTCCGCGACGAGACCGGACAGTTCGTGGAAATTGTGGAACAGGTGGACTGCGACGATCGCCAGCGGGAAATCCGCGAGGTTTTCCCCAGCTATTACTGCGTCAAGAGCGAGGAGCTGCTGTTTGCCCTATCCAGGCTGACGAACCAGAACAAAAAGGGCGAATATTACCTGACGGACATTTACGGCATTCTGAGAAAGGCGGGCAGGAAAGTCATTGCGGTGCAGGCGGTGACGGCGGAAGATGTGATTGCCCCGAACACGCGCCAGCAGCTTGCCGAGGCCGATGCCGCCATGCAGGAACGCATTCAACGTGGTTTGCGTGAAGGCGGCGTGACGATTGTCAGCGGCATCAATACGTACATCGAGGCGGGCGTGACGATTGGATCGGATACGGTCGTTGAGCCGTTCACGTTCATCGGCCGGGACAGCACGATCGGCGCGGATTGCGTGATCGGGCCGTTCGTGTGCCAGCCGCCGGGCAGCATCGTGCCGGAAGGAACCAGAGTCGCGGGGAATCTTTGACGCGGAAGAGGCAATGGCAACCAAGCTGGATCCGAACAAGTTGAAGGTTTTCACGGGCCGGGCCAACCCGCAACTGGCGCAGAAAATCTGCGATTATTTGCAGATTCCCCTGGGCCGGGGCGGGACGGATTTGTTTCCGGATGGTGAATTGATCGTGCGCGTCGAGGAGGATGTGCGCGGGCGCGATTGCTACGTCGTGCAGCCGACGAGCCATCCGATCAACGCTCATCTGATGGAGCTGTTCATCTGGATCGACACGCTTCGGCGCGCCAGCGCCCAGCGGGTGACGGCGGTGATTCCCTATTTCGGGTACGCGCGTCAGGACCAAAAGCACGCCGGCCGCACGCCCATCACCGCCAAGCTGGTGGCCAATCTGCTGGAGCGCGCCGGCGCCGATCGGGTGGTGGCGGTCGATTTGCACGCGGCCCAGGTCCAGGGATTTTTCGACATCCCCGTCGATCATCTCAACGCCGGGCCGGTGCTGGGAAAATGGTTCAGGAGCCTGAAGCTGGCCAACCTGGTCTTCGTCAGCCCGGACGTCGGAAACGTCAAGCGGGCACAGGTTTACGCGGAGCTGCTCAACGGCGAACTGTGCTTCATCGACAAACGCCGCCGCAGCGGCACGATCACCGAGGCCAAGCACGTCATCGGCGACGTGGAGGGCAAGAACATCCTCATCGTGGATGACATGATCACCACGGGCAGCACGGTGACGACGGCGTGCGAGGTCCTGCGTCAGAACGGCGTCAAGGACATCTACATCGCCGCCACGCATGCGGTGTTCGCGCCGCCGGCGATGCAGCGGCTGGCGGATTGTGAATTCACCAAGCTGGCGGTGACCGATACGATCCCCCTGGGAAACCGCGCCGATAAGATCAAGGACCGCCTGGTGGAGTTGAGCGTTGCCGGCCTCGTGGGCGAGGCGATTCATCGCATCCATCAAAATCTAAGCGTAAGCGAATTGTTCAGCAGAGAGTCCAACGGGACCTGATTTTTTTCAACGGAGCTTTTTCAGGAGTGAACAATGGCAGTTCAAAGCGCACAAGTGACCGCCAAGCCGCGAAGCGAATTGGGCACCCGCGCCAATCGCCGGCTGCGCGAGGCCGGGCTGCTTCCCGGCGTGATCTACGGGCACAAGGAAGCGGTGATTCCCGTCAAGCTTCCCCGCAAAGAAGTCGTCGAGCACCTCAATCGCGGAGCGCGCCTCTTTGACCTGAGCCTGGACGGCAAGAGCGAAAAGGTGCTCATCAAGGAAGTGCAATTCGACCACCTCGGCATCGAAGTCATCCACGTCGATTTCGCGCGCGTGAGCCTGGATGAAAAGGTCAAGGTCAGCGTGCCGGTCGAGCTGAAGGGCACTCCCAAGGGCGAGGTGGACGGCGGCGTCCTCCAGCAGATCATCAGCGCCCTGGACGTGGAATGCCTCGTCACCGAAATCCCCGATGCCATTCGCCATAACGTCGCGGAGATGGCGCTCGACGACGTGCTGCACATCAGCGACCTGAAGCTTCCCCCCGGCGTCAAGGCGCTGCAAGATGGCGAGTTGATCGTGGCCACCGTGAAGGAAATCCTGGAAGTGGTCGCGCCGGTCGTCGAAGAGGAAGGCGCGGCGGAGCCTGAGGTCATCGGCCGCAAGCCCGCCGAGGGCGAGGAAGCCGCCGCTGCTGCTGCTGCCGAAGCGCCGCCGGTGGAAGAGAAGAAGTGACCGATGCGCCTGGTGGTCGGACTTGGAAACCCGGGCAGTGAATTCGTCGGCACCCGGCACAACGTCGGCTGGGAAGCGCTGGATGAGTTGGCCCTTCGGCTTGGCTGGATCGGAAGGAAAGATGAATACAACCGGCTTGGCCGCGGCAAATTCGACGGAATCACGCTGGATGGATCGGTGTCGATCCATAGCGGCGGGACCGAGAAACTTCTGCTGCTGAAGCCGACGACGTACATGAACGACAGCGGCCGGTCGGTGCAGTCGGCGATGGCGTTCTACCAACTGTCGCCCGCCGAAGTGATGGTGATGCTGGATGACCTGGCATTGCCGGGTGGGAAGATGAGGATTCGCCCCGGCGGCAGCGCGGGCGGGCACAACGGCCTGAAGGACATCGAACGGGCCTTGGGAACGGAACAGTATCCACGGCTGCGGATCGGGATCGACGCCCCGCCGCCGCGAATCTCCGGACGCGATTACGTCCTGGGCCGGTTTACCGACGAGCAACGCCGCGCCGTCGAACCGGCGCTGGAGCGGGCGGCGGCGGCGGTCTTGACGTGGATCGAAAATGGCATCGAATCGGCGATGAATCAGTTCAACGCCGATTCATTGGAACAATAACTTGTGAATGCAAGGAGCTTTAGCTATGCCAAAGGCCAAGAGTGAAAAGAAAACAAGCAATACTTACGAGGCGATGTTCTTGCTCGGGGCGGGACACGCCACGGACCTGGACAATGCGCTCAAGCTGGTCCGCGGGATCATTGAGCGGCACGAGGGCAAGGTCATCGTCCTGAAGAAATGGGACGAACGGAAGCTGGCGTACGAAATCCGCGGCGAGAAGCGCGGGCTGTACGTCATCGCGTTCTTCACGGCCCCGTCGCCGGCGATTTCGGCGATCGTCCGCGACGTGGAGTTGAGCGATGAGATCCTGCGGGTCATTGTGACCAAGGCGGACCACCTGAACGCCCAGGAGATGGCGGCCGTGGAGCCGCAGCCGATCATTCCCCGCGAGGAGCGCAATCCGTGGGACCGCCCGCAATGGGAAGACCGCCCCCCCTCGCCGCGCCGGGATCGACCGCCGAGATTCAGCCGCGGCGAGGAATCAACCGAAGCGGCAGCCAAAGAATAGGACCCCCTACAAACCAGGTGAATCATGGCAAACGTCAATCGAGTGATACTCATCGGGAATCTGACGCGCGATCCGCAGCTCAAATATTTGCCCAGCCAGACGGCGGTGGTGGAGTTTGGGTTGGCGACGAATCGCCGATACAAGACGGCCAGCGGCGAGGAACGCGACGAGGTTTGCTTCGTCGATTGCTCGGCGTTCGGCCGGATGGCGGAGGTCATCAACCAGTATTGCCAGAAGGGGAAGCAGCTTTATATCGAGGGCCGGCTGAAGTTCGACTCATGGGAAGACAAGCAAGGCGGAGGCAAGCGGAGCAAGCTGAGCGTGGTGGTGGAGAATTTCCAATTCCTGGGCGGCCGGGAAGGTGCAGGAGCGGGTGGAGGAGGCGCCCCGGCACAGGAAGCGGGCACAGAAGATCAGACCCGTCCCCCGGCGGCGCGGCCGCCGCAGCGCTCCTCCCCCCCGCCAGCGGCGCCGCCGCCGGCTCAGGAGCCGCCGCTTGGCAACGAGCAGCATTTCAATGATAGCGATATCCCCTTTTAAGGATCAGGATCATGCCAAACGTGAAATTGTTGTTGAACGAAAGCATTAAGAACGTCGGTAAGGTTGGCGACGTGGTCGAGGTTTCGCCGGGATTTGCCAGGAACTACCTGTTGCCCAAGGGTTTGGCGGTGGAGCCGACGCCCGGGAACGTGAAGAAAATCGAGACCCGGCGGAAGGAGATCGAGCG
>JBEKXM010000237.1:0-7098 GCA_049512115.1 Tepidisphaeraceae bacterium
CCGCTGAGGGAATACAATCCGCTGCCGCTAGCCCCAGCGATAGTAAGAGTGCCCGCCGTGTTCGTTCCGCCGGACTGGTTGAAGGTTCCAGCGCTGCCATAGCCGACAAATTCATTCCCGGTGACCGAAAGCGATCCGGCGCCGCTGAGGGAATACAATCCGTTGCCGCCATCTCTGCCGATTTCAAAGGCAGATCCGCCGACGGTATTGGTGCCGCCGGTCTGGTTGAATGTCGCGGAGCCAGTTAAGCCGATGTACTCGCCCGCGATAGGGCTCCCACCGGCCTCTGCCAGGGTGCCGCCTTGGAGGTTATAGGTGCCCTGTTGGAAAAAGAGTATGTCGAACTGGTGCGTTCCGCCCGACTGCGTGAAAAGGCCGGTGGTGCCCGATCCGGAATAACCAATGCCCTCGATCTCTCCGACGCTCAGCACCCCGCTTCCGCTAAGAGAGTAAGTCCCATTACCGCCGGTTCCGGCGCCAATATTCAAGTCGCCCACGACCGTATTCGTTCCACCGCTTTGAATGAACGTGCCGGCGTCGCCATTTCCGACATATTCAGCGCCGGTAGTGAGACTGCCGCTGCCGCTGAGGGAATACAATCCGTTGCCGCCAACGCTAGCAACATAAAGAGCGCCCGCCGTGCTGGTACCGCCGGACTGGGTGATAGTTCCGTTGCCGCCGTTGCCGACGTATTCGCCGCCGCCGCTTCCGTACAGTATTAGGGAGCCGGCGCTGAGGGAATACAATCCGCTGCCGCCAACGTTGGCAATGTATAGGGAAGCGTCGGTGGCGAATGTATTGGTGCCACCGGTCTGGTTGAATGTCGCGTTGCCGCCGTTGCCGATGTTCTCGCTGCCAGACGAACTGGTGATTGCCAGGGTGCCGCCTTGGAGGTTATAGGTGCCATGATCGTATTGGTACGATCCCACATAGAGCGTCTCCGCCAGATCGTTCGTTCCGCCCGACTGGGTAAAAACTCCAGTGGCGCCTGGCGAATTGCCGGAACCGGAATCGCCGATGTTTTCGCTGCCGGTCACGCTGAGCGATCCGGTTCTGCTCAAGGAGTATGTGCCGCTGGCGCCGGTGTTGGCTCCGAGGTACATCGAGCCGCTGACCGTATGGGTTCCACCGCTTTGAATGAACGTGCCGGAGCCGGCATCTCCGACGTCTTCGTTGCCGCCCACGCTAAGTGAGCCGGTTCCGCTTAAGGAGTATATGCCGCTGGCGCCGCTATTGGCTCCGACCCGCATCAAGCCGCTGATCGTGTGGGTTCCACCGCTTTGTATGAACGTGCCTGCGCCAGCGTATCCGTCGTTTTCGTAGCTTACGCTAAGTGAGCCGGTTCCGCTCAAGGAGTATATGCCGCTGCCGCCGGTACCGAGTGCGATATCCAAATTGCCCTGAACGCCCTGAATTTGAGCGACCGTATTGGTCCCACCGCTCTGAATGAACGTACCGTTGCCGGAACCTCCAACGTCTTCGTGGCCGACGACAGAAAGCGAGCTGCCGGTGCTGGCGTCGCCGCTGAGCGAGTAGTAGCCGGAACTCCCGGTATTCTTTCCTAGTTCGAGTAAACCAGCGGCGTCCACCGAAGGGTCGCCGATCGAATTGGTGCCGCCAGTCTGAATAAATGTGCCGGCGCCTGATTCGCCGATGAATTCGTTGCTGCCAGCCTTGAGGACTGCAAGAATGCCGCTGAGCGTATAAGTACCGCCGCCGTCGACGTGAAGACCTGTTGGGCCGGGGCTCAGTGTATTCAGACCGCCCGACTGATTGAAGGTGCCACCGCAGCCAATGGACTCATACCCGCTTTCGGATGTAATCGCCAGCGTGCCCCCCTGAAGCACATAAAGTCCCGAGTCACCTTGGTAGATGCCAACGTTGAGCGAGCCGCTGATGTCGTTATTGCTCGCGGATTGAAAGATTTCGCCGTTGCTGCCGTTATGCGAGTCGGCGCTGGCGACATTTTCAGTCTGAGCAGATAAGCTCACTCCGGAGTTTGTGATCGACAATTCGTTCGTGGCCACCCCGAAATTCGCAACGGTCACCGTGGACAGCGTTGGCGCCGAGCCCGTGTAATCGTAAGTGATATCTCGAATGATATATTGGGAGGTGCCGTCTGTGTCGATGATGTAGGCGTTGTCACCCGCTTGTGGTGGACGGCCAAGACTCCAATCGGTGTTATCACTGCTCGTCCAGATGCCGGAACTCGAAGTCCATGTATCGTTTGCCCCCAGCGCACCCCCTGTGAATTTAAGGCAGACCACGGATGTCGCGAGGATCAGCAGCGATGAGCGACGTAGGCGACGTGGCGGGTTTAACTTTGTCGAGTGAACGCGAAGCGCACGCCAGTGCATTCCTTCCCACATATCCATCCTTGTGCCCCACCTGGTCATCGAGGCGAGCAAAGTTGAGTTCTTAAACTTGTTCCGCATATTTATCTCGCCTCCCAATCCGGGTGAAATGTTAGACTCGGATTTCCCATATCATCGCCCAATGGCCCGCGACGGTCGGCCATTTTGCATGGCGTCCCAGGGATGATTTGAGGCAGATTTCTACATCTTTGCCATCACCTGAGACAAGTCACAATTTCCGGCGTCACAGCAAACTGCGACATCGTTATTCACCGCGTTGGTGGACGATGCGAAATGCATGCAGCACCAATCCCACGCGGCCGCCAACGTCCAGACGCTTAAAGAGCCGTGTCAATTGCGTCCGCACCGTCCAAATGCTCAATTCCATCACGGCGGCGATCTCCTTGTCCCTCTTGCCTTGCAGGATCAGGTCCACGATTTTGGCCTGTTGACCGGACAAACGGAGCGACCGCACCACCTGATCCCATTCCGCAGAGGTCAGGAGAGGTTC
Organism: Tepidisphaeraceae bacterium; assembly: GCA_049512115.1. Taxonomy (GTDB): domain Bacteria; phylum Planctomycetota; class Phycisphaerae; order Tepidisphaerales; family Tepidisphaeraceae; genus PALSA-1353. Next base: position 2,866 of record JBEKXM010000237.1, read on the forward strand.
GGATATCGAGGCTGTCGCGGCCGCTAAGCCCATCCGCAGTTAATTACGCGGAAATCCCGATGCGGCTGCGCCGGCATCCCAATGATTCTTATTTTTCCGGTGAATTCGGGCTATTTCACATCCCGCGTTGGAGTGATGGAAGACCAATCTGCAGTCCTCGGGGCGGAGTCGGAACCGTATCAGCTTTGTATTTTTGTCGGGGAAGAGTCCACTGACAGTCAGGTCCGGGACAATGGATCAAGGCGCCGATAGCGTTGTGGTCGGATGAGTCGCCTGGTCGGTCATCGCCCGCACACAGAGTTGGATGTATTCTTCGTCCGCCTCCCGCCGTTCAAGGGCTTTGGAAAACTCCCGGCCTGCGCGCTCGAAATCACCCATCTGCCAGTAATCGCGGGCCAGAGACAACGACGAGACGGCCAAGCCGTGTGCTCGCGCCAATTCCAGGAGTTGAGTCGCCCACGTCCAGGCGCCGCGAAATTCATACCATTGGCCCAGCGCGAGTAGGGCGGCCGCATCGTTGGGATTCTGCTGGAGAACCGTCCTGGCGCCATCCGCCTTGTTCCGCAAATCGTACTGCTCGCGCATCCGCGTCAGGTCCCATAGGCAGACGCCGTGATCGTCGCTGGTGACGAACGAGTTTCCATCCGAACTCATTGCAATGGAGACGCTGGGGATGGCGTAGACCGAGTTGACGACACTCGACAAGCCGCGAAACGCGTAAAGCTCCTTGGTTTGGTCCGCCTTCCAGAGTCGAATCATGTCGTCGCTGCTGTAGGTGACAAATCGCTGGCAGTCGTGCGAGATGGACGAGGCGTATATCTGGTAGGGGGGCATATCAAACACGAGCGGTTGCGAGCCGTCCTGCAGGTTCAGGACGAAAAGATTGCCCGCCAAATCTCCCTCGACCACTTCGTGATCGTTCAGCATGACGAGCGTTCTCCCGCCTTTCATCGCCACTTTGCCCGCGCTTTGGCCGGTGTCGGCATCCCAGAGCACAGTGTGATACGTGTGGTTGCTGGCGATCCGTTTGCTGTCCGGCGAAAACGACAGGGAAGACACGCCGCGCCGATCGGCGGGCAGCGTAAAGAGCAAGCGTCCCTGTGCGTCCCACACGAGGACCGACCCGTCGACGCCCCCCATGGCAATTCGATTTCCGTCGGGCGAGACGGCCAGTTGGCCATATCCAAACTGGGGTGGTTTGCGCAGCTTGGCAATCTGCTTGTCCTGATAAATATCCCAGACGCCAAGTCCGTCCGGTTCGTCCCGCACTACCAGGCGGCGACTGTCGAGGAACTTCAAAAGTCTGGCATTGGACTCGTTCGTGTACTTCACAAGTCCGGTACTGGAAGAAGGCGCATCCGGACGGAGCGCAATCTCTAACAGGCGCTTTCCGGTGGCGGAATCCCAAACGCTCGGGCGTTCTCCGCCGACCACGATAAGCCTGCCATTGGGAGAGATGTCCGCAGGGGCATTCTCCGGGTTCAGAGAGAGAACGGCGGAACGTTCGTGGAGATTCCAAACGGACGTGCGAGGCTCGCGGGTTCCGGAAGACGACCAACAAAGGTCACCACATGGGAAAAAATCGCAAATTACAGTGCCAATATCTCCTGAAATGGTGCGCGCGATTTCGCCAGAAGGGAACTGCCGGAGTTGGACTTGCCCGCTCCATGTGCCGGCCAGCAGGGCCTTTTCGTCGGGTGAAAATCGAACACTTGAGCCTCCCCCAAGCTTAAAGCTTAAAGCGCGTTCCCATGCCGGAAGTTTCCAGACCTGAATGTTTAAGGAACTCGTCCAGACGACCAGGAGCTTGTTATCGGGAGAAACATCCAGTGACACCGGACTTGCGGTTGGTATCGGCATGAAGCCAAGGGGTGCTCCCGTCGCACCCCACTTTCGAAGGGGATTTTTTGACCCTGTGTCGCCGGAAAAGACCGCGCCGCCCTGTTGGTCGAAGCAGACGCTTCGCACCGACCCACCGGCCTCCGCGCTCCAAAGTTGCCGGCCGCTGGCCACATCAAAAAGCTTGACCAGACGGTCGTCGCCGCCGGTGGCGACCAGCTTAGAGTCCGGCGAGATTGCGACGCTATAAATCGGCCGGAGATCTGCATTGATTTTGCGCACCAACTTGCACTCTGGGACGGTCCAGATCATCAGTTGGCCTGAGGAATTCGCGGAGGCGGCAAGCATTCCCGATCGGGAAATCGCGGCACAGGTTGTCGGCGGGGTATCGTCGACAAACGTTCCCATGACGCGGCCGGTCAGGGCGTCCCAGCAGGAAATCGACTTTTTGTCCGCTCCCACCGAAAGCATTGTATTGCCGCCAGATACAACGGCGCCGCCGCGCACCTTGTCGAGGAATGTCGTGATCGGCGACGGCTGTCGATGCTCGCATTCCAGCATCACCATCTCGATCGCGAAGGTCGGGAGATTAAATTTATTTGCCTCTTGCCAGGCTTGATCCAGCAACTGATGCGCTCCGATTGCATCGCCGGTCAGACTCTCGGCGCCGGCCTGGGCGCGCAAGGCGTCTACGAGCCTGGATTCGGCCTCTTCCTTGGCCTTTCTTTCGTTGTCGGCGGCGGTTTTGGCCGCATCTGCGGCGGTCTTGGCGGCCGCGGCGGAAAGCTCGGCCTCAATGCGCAGCCGGCGCTGGCCGAGGAATCCTGCCGTGGTCCCAGCGATCCCAAGGATCAGCGCCAACATCACGCACGCCACCGCGATCAGCGCCGCGCGATTCCGCCTTGCATATTTGCGGAATCGGTAAATTCTGCCCTCCGGTGCGGCGATCAGCGGGCGATTGCTCAGATAATTGTCGATGTCCTCGCCAAGCTGCTGGGCGGAACTGTAGCGGCGATCGCGCTCCTTGCGCATCGCCTTCAGCGGAATCCAGTCCAGCTCTCCCCGCAGCGTGCGCTGAAGTTCGGATAGCTGAATTTGCCGGGCCGCGGCGATCTTGCCCGCCGTATCCCCCAGTGCAGTCAAGCGCGTGCTGGGCCGCGGCGGCTCCTGCTCGCGGATGATCCGCCGAATCTCCTCTTCCGCCGCCTTCGCCAGTGTCTTGGGGTCAAACGGCTGCGCTCCGGCCAGCAATTCATACAGCAGCGCGCCGAGTGAATAGACATCCGTGCGCGTGTCAATATCCGGCGACGCCCCGGCTTGCTCGGGGCTCATCGTCGAATACGTTCCAATCACCTGCCCGCCCCTCGTGTTGAACGTCGCCTCCGTCAGCCGGTCGCTGGTCAGCGCCTTGGCGATCCCGAAGTCGATCACCTTCACCGTGGCCGATCCATCCTTCATGTATGCCAGCACGTTGGCTGCCTTGATGTCCCGGTGAATCACCTGCTTGATGTGGGCATGGGCGATGGCGTCGCAAATATGCTTGAACAACGTCAATCGCTGTTTGACCGTCAGCCTGTTCTCATCGGCAAATCGCGTGACCGGCACGCCCGGAACGTACTCCATCACGAAATATGGCCGACCGGAATCCGATACCCCCGCATCCAGCACCCGGGCGATGTTGGGATGATCCATCCGCGCCAGCGCTTGCCGTTCGGAATCAAACCGGGCGATCACTTCCCGGCTGTCATAACCCAGCTTGATGAGCTTAAGCGCAACGGTCTGCCGATAGGGTGAGCGGCGCTCGGCCTTGTAGATTTCCCCCATGCCGCCGCGGCCGAGGGTATCCAGGATGTGGTACGGTCCGATGACCTTCGGCATTGCCGTCCCATCGCCGTACGGACGCGCCGTTTCCGGCGCCGCCTGCGACATCTGAGGCGGCAGCGAAGCCGGGTCGCGGCCTTCAGCGTCAGGTTGCGGACGGGTCGGATCATTCATGGAAACGGTTCCGATTTTGCCCCGGAAAAGAAGGGAGACTATATTATATCTTTTGACCGACGATTCATTCAATACCACGCGATGGACACTAATAGGCGGGGCCGTGAATCCCGATCCGGTCGTCCGGCGGTCGGCCCTCGACCAGCTGTGTCACCGCTACATGCCGGCGCTTCGAGCCCACCTCGTTCGGCAAAAACGATTGCCGCCGGAGGAGGCCGATGACGTCTTGCAGGGCTTTATTACCGGCAAAATCCTCGAGCAGGGAATTCTACAGCGCGTCCGGCCTGAGCGCGGACGGTTCCGGAATTTTCTGCTGGTGTCGTTGAATCGTTATCTCGTGAGCCGCGTTCGACACGATAATGCCCAAAAGCGTCGCGCCAACGCACCGGACATCTCCCT
>JBEKXM010000238.1:0-7094 GCA_049512115.1 Tepidisphaeraceae bacterium
TTCATGTTCGAGCTGTGCCCCGGGAAAACGTTGGCCTTGGGATCCAGATAGTGCTTGGCGAAGTTGACGGCGATGCAGGCCTCGCCGAACCCGGTCGCGATCAACTTGAGCTTTCCCGGAAACGTCGCGATGTCCCCTGCCGCGAAAACGCCGGGGATGTTCGTCTGCATCATCGCGTCCACCTTGATGGCGCCGCCTTCGATTTCCAACCCCCAGTCCTTGATCGGACCCAGCGAATTGTTGAAGCCGATGTTAACCAGGAGCGCGTCGATTTTCAGTGTTTGCTCGGCTTTACTTCTATTGTCATATATCGTCGCTTCCTCGATCGACTCCCGCCCCCCAAGGCTCTTCAGCTCGAAGCAAGTCATGATCTTGGTGGTTCCGCGGCGCATCCTTTGGACGTTCTCCTCGTGGGCGCGGAACTGGTCCCGCCGATGGATCAGCGTCACCGATGCGGCGATGGGCGAGATCATGTTCGCCCAATCGACCGCGCTGTCCCCCCCGCCGACGATCAGCACCCGCTTGCCCCGCATGGTCTGCAATTCCTTCACGAAATACCACAACCCGCGCCCGAAAAATCGCTGGGCTTCAGGCAGAGGCAGCGTCTTGGGCTCGAACGCGCCCACGCCCGCCGCGACGATCACCACCCGAGCGCGATGCAGTTTAGACCGCGTGTGTATATTAAACAGGCCCGTCTCCCCCTCCCGCGTCAGCCTCTCCACGCGATCTCCCAGGCAAATGATCGGCTGGTACTGCCCGGCCTGCTCCGCCAGGTTGGCGGCCAAATCCTTGGCCAGAATGCGCCCAAATCCCGGCACGTCGTAAATGTATTTCTCCGGGTAAAGCGTGGTGAGTTGCCCGCCAAGAATCTCCAGGGAATCGACGATTTTGACGGACATGCCGCGCAGCCCGGCATAAAACGCCCCGAACAGCCCCACCGGCCCCGCGCCCACAATCGCCACGTCCACCACCGTACCATCGCCCGCATTCTCAGCCATGGCCGCATTCTAGGCGTTTGGCCCCCCACGTCCATCGCGGCGATGTTTTATGACGATATAACAAATCTTCCACACATTGTTCCACATGGAACAACAATGCGCATTGACGAATGCGGGCTGCCGAATCGCCACCGAAAACCCGATCCACCTGGAAATCGTTCATCATGCGAGCCGACAAATGACAAATGACAAATGACGAATGACCAGTGAGTCTGCCTTGACAGGGAAACTTTTGGTCCTACGAAGCCTTGCGCCTGATCTGGCCCTCATTCTGCTTTCGCGCCGAGCTTCTGAAGAATCTCATCAAACTGATCCAGGCTGCTGTAGTGGAGGATCAGGCGGCCACGGCCCTTGGAGGTTGATCGAACTTGAACGCGCATGCCGAGTTGCCGTGCCAACGATTTCTCCAAATCCATCAGGTGGGGGGTGAGAGCCGGGGCCTTGCGAACAGGCGAGCCGTTCGAGCCTTCGCGGAGCACTCTCTCGAGGTTTCTCACGGACAGGTCCTGGGTAACGACCGTCTCCGCCAGCCGCTGCTGCTCGAGAATATCACTGATGCCGGCGAGGAGTTTAGCGTGTCCGAGGCTCAGTCGGCCGTCGCGAACCATGGCTCGAACCGGCTCCGCCAAATCCAGAAGCCGGAGATAGTTTGCTATGCCGCTGCGATCCTCACCCATTCGAGCTGCCAATTCCGCCTGCGTTAACCCAAGCTGATCCATCAGCGCCCTGTATCCCTGCGCCCGGTCGATGGGGTTCAGGTCTTCCCGTTGGATGTTCTCCACCAGGGCCATCTGGGCCTGAGTGTAGCTGTCCACATCTCGGACGATCGCGGGTACTTCGGTCAGCCCCGCCATTTTTGCCGCTTGCCAGCGCCTTTGGCCGGCGATCATCTCGAAACCGCTTTTGGCCCGTCGAACGACCAGTGGCTGAATGATCCCGGATGATTTCAGGCTGGCCGCCAGCTCGGCGATTCCAGCCTCGTTGATTGTCTTCCGCGGCTGATGAGGATTGGGACGAATCGCATCAATAGGAATGACCAATGGCCCACCCAAAGCCTGCCCGGATTCCATGGCCTCCATCCCCGGCGCCGGTGCCGTGGCAGGGGGGCGGGCGCCAATCTCAGCCTCCACCGGCAAGTGCGAAACGGAAATCAAACTGCTTAGCCCCCGACCCAGCCGCGGCTTGCTCTTGGTGGCCTGAGACATGACAAAGGACTCCTTTCCTTGGCTGAATTGTCAAACCCATTGTTTCACGTGGAACACGCAACCCAACAGGCGACGCCGGGAAATCTACCACCCCGAACGCCAAACTGCAAAGCGCCCCCACCGGCCATCGCCAAAAAAGTCCGCAGGTAAGTTAGTATATACTAAGTTATTCTGCCGGCCGCCAAGTGTGGAACCATTTCGGGCCCCCGCTATAATCCCGGCCCATGCCCTTTACCCTCACTCAAGCCTCTAGCGAAATCTTGCCGCCGGAATTGGGCGACGCCGGGGGTGGAAACCGGTGGACCTTGAACTTCGGACCCCAGCATCCGGCCACCCATACCACCCTCCGCCTCGTCCTGGAACTGGACGGTGAACGAATCCTGCGGGCAACACCGCATATCGGCTATCTTCACAGCGGTTTCGAGAAGTGCGGGGAACATCTCAATTACAACCAGTACGTCACCATTGTCGACCGGATGGATTACTCCGCCCCCATCTACAACGAACTGGCCTGGCACGCGGCGACCGAAAAGCTCATGGGCATCGAACTGACGCCCCGGTGCAAAGTCCTCCGCACCATCGCCGGCGAACTTGGGAGAATCCAATCCCACCTCCTGTGCATCGGCGCCGCCGGCCTGGACCTGGGCGCGTTTACGGCGTTTCTCTACGGGTTCAATCAACGCGAGACGATTTACGACATCGTCGAATACATGTCCGGCCAGCGTTTCCACACCAGTTGGACGCGGGTAGGGGGGCTGAACATGGATTTGCCCGATGAGGCAACCTTCAAGCGGATGGTCAAGAAATTCATCGACCAGGACATGCCCCCCGCCGCCGCCGACGTTGAATCGCTGCTCAACAAAAACCGGATTTTCGTCGATCGCACCAAGGGCGTCGGCGTCATCAGCCGGGAGGAAGCCATCGCCTGGAGCCTTTCCGGCCCGCTGGCCCGCGCCAGCGGCGTTCGCCGCGACATCCGCAAGGACGAACCCTACCTTTGCTTCGCCGACAACTGGGACGGCCAAGGCGCCCCGGCCGTCGATTTCAAGGTTCCGGTGATGACCACCGGCGACGTTTATGCGCGATATCTCGTGCGATTGGAGGAATTGAAGCAAAGCCTCGCCATCATTCGCCAACTCATCGACAACATCCCCCCCGGCCCGGTGAACGTCAGCCCCGAAGGCAAGGAAGTCCTTCCCCCCAAGGGCCAGATCTACAGCAGCATTGAAGGCCTCATCCAGCTTTTTGAGTTGACCATGACCAATCGCGGCTTCGAAGCCCCCAAGGGCGAGGTTTACGGCTGCATCGAAAGCGCCAACGGCGAGTTGGGATATTACATCGTATCCGCCGGCGAAAACGTCCCCTGGCGCGCCCGCACCCGCCCGCCGAGCTACATCAATTACCAGGTCTTCCCCAAGATGATCGAAGGCCACATGATCTCGGACGTCGTCGCCGTGCTGGGAAGCATCAACGTCATCGCGGCGGAATTGGATCGATAGATTCGAACCGGAGAACGAGGGGCATGTTCTGCGAGAAATGCGGCAAGCCCATGTCGCCGGACGCACAGTTCTGCATCAGTTGCGGAGCGCCGGCGGCTAGACAAGCGTCTGGGGCTGGCAATGGCTTCGCGCCGGCGGTCAATCGCGCTAATTCGCTTCCGCCAAGAACGTCCAACGAACCTCCGCTGTTAGTTCTGCAGCCAGTGTTCGTCGGCTGGGCCACCGTGTTTGCAGTCTTGCCAATCCAATTATTTCTGACCGTTTGGGCAGCGGGATTCTGCGGCGGCTTTTCAATGCTCGGCCTCGCGTTCGTCGGTCGCGTGTTTCACGTCAAATTTCCGCCGGGATCTACTTTCATTTTCTGGGGCATATTGGCGTTTTTCGGTGTGCCACTGGTGGCCTATTGGTCCAAACGCAGCAGCTATGCAAAGGCCGAATATCGCTTCTACCGTGATCGACTGGAATATATTTCGTCCTCATTCAGCCAGCAGGAAAAGACCGTCGATTACAGGAGCATCCTGGAGGTCGACCTGAAAATAGGTCCGGTGCAAAAGGGCTACAACATTGGCACACTCGTACTATCGACTCCGGCGAGCTTTGGCGACCGAAGCAACGTGAGAGGGGGCATTCGCGTCGCGGATATTCCCGATCCCAAGGTGGCGTACGAACAAGTCAGGCGGCTCATCCAAGATGCGCAAGGACGGTGAGTCGCCTCCCTCCCCTCGGAATGCAGTTCCTTTGACTTTGGAATCCAATTTCCAGATAATTAGAATCATGAAAACGACGATTGATATTCCAGACGAACTCCTGAAAAGAGCGATGAAATATTCGGGGGCGTCGACCAAACGCCAAGCCGTTCTGGCCGCGCTGACGGAATTCAATCGTTGGCATCGATTGGAAAAGGCCCGGGCGCTTTTGGGAACGTTTAAGAATATGATGACGGTGGAAGAGTTGCGTGAATTGCGGAATAGGGGTGCGCGTCGCCGTGGTGCTGCTTGATACGTCAATGTGGATCGAAGCCTTGCGGAAGGGCGGGCGAGCGGACACCCGTCGCCGCGTTGACCAGTTACTTGCCGCCGACCAGGCCGTTTGGTGCGACGTCGTTCGCCTTGAACTGTGGCACGGGGCGCGCGGAGAAAAGGAGCACCGCGATTTACGCTTTCTGGAATCGGTTATTGTCTGTTTGGAAACGGATCGCCGCGTTTGGCAGGAGTCATTCGACCTGGCCCGGCGGGCCAGAGCGCGGGGATTGACCGTTGGCATTCCAGACCTCATGCTTGTCGCTTGTGCAAAACGACACGGCGTGCAGGTTGAATCCCGCGATGTCGACGTGGAGCGTTTGACAAAGCTTGGTTGAGACAGCGCGCCGGCTGGCAAGAGGTTACTTCAAATGGCCTGGATCACCGAAAATCGCCGCACCGCAACCGTCGAACGCCGTCCTGAGCCGTATCTGACGGACCAGATCAAGCAGAAGCTCGCGGCGAAATATTTCCCCCGCTATCCCAACAAGCGCGCCGTTCTTCTGCCGGCGCTGCACGAGATCCAGCATGCCTACAACTGGATTCCCGTTCAGGCGTTGGAGGAGGTGGCCGCGTTCCTGGAAATGGCGCCGGCGGAGGTCCTGGATACGGCCACGTTTTACGAGGAATACTGGCTCAAGCCCAAGGGGCAATATCTGCTCCAGGTTTGCCGGTCGCTTTCCTGCGAAATCTGTCAGTCGCGAGAGCTAACCGATCATCTGATGAAGAAGCTGAAGCTCGAGGAGGGACAGACGACGCCGGATGGCCGGTTCACCCTGGTCGAATTGGAATGCCTGGGCGCCTGCGGCACCGCACCGGTCATGCTCATCAACGACGTGCTGCATGAAAACCTGACCGTTGAACGGGTGGACCAATTGATCGACCGGCTCCCGAAAGACGCGCACGATTATCACGATCCGACCGTAAACTGGGAATCCGGCAACGGACATTGATTCGCAATTCCATCAACAGGACACAACCATGGACACGTTGGAACAGCGCGTGGAGCGGCTGGAACGATCTTGTCGGCGTTGGCGTTTGGGTTTTTTGGTCATGGTCATGGCGGCGGCGGGGGGGGCCGGCGCAGCCGCCGCGCCGGGCGGGCTGGCCGATGCCCAATTTGCACATCTGACCGTTCAGAGCCTGACGATCCGGAGCCAGCCGAATGGCCCGTTCGTTTCGGCCTCCTGCGATAATGATCGGGCTTCGATTACGCTCTCGTCGCCCACCGCGCCTTCGGTCATCGCCCTGGTCGCCAGGCGGGAATCGGCCGATCTTTTCCTTTCTCGCAAGGGCCCAAAGGGCATCGCCAGCGCGGCCGTCAGCGCCGATCAGCAATCCGGCTTCCTGGACCTGCGAAACGCCGATGGGAAAGACAGGGAAATTGAGCCGGAGTAACCTTGGCTGGGTAAAATGTCCGTAGTGGGTCGGTTTGAGTCGGCAAGTCGCCGCGATACACTCCCGCAATCATGAGCGAGTTCAGATTTCAGGTTTTGGAGATGAGGGGCAGCACACCGCAAGAATGGTTGAAGTGGTGGGCTGAGCGCTATGCTGCGTACAAGTCATACGACGAAGAGGAAGCTGTATACATCGATTTAATCGAGAAACACGAGGCGCTTTCGCCTAAGGACTTCGAGAGGATCGGCAAATGGAAGGATGGTGTGACCACAGAAAGTCAGTGGAAACCTAACGTAGCATCGGTGGCCTATCTAATCTGGAAGCAGGCTGCCGAGAAATCACCGAAATGCCCGCAAGAAAGCGCGGTCGCAGCGTTCCTCGAAGACTGGTCCGGGAGAACGTACACGGACAATTTCAAAACCGGACCCAGGAAGAAATGCTTTGGGCTGTCGCGCGCGACCACATTACTCCATTTCATCAGCGGAGGCCGATACCCTATCTTCGACTCGCGGGTAAGGACAGCAATCGCTCGACTGCTGGACCAGCCGGAACTGCCGGGTACGGTGAGTTCGTATTTGGATTCTTACCTCCCACTTTTCAAGGACTTGGCAGAGCGCTGCAAAACAGTCGATGATCCTCGCATGTTGGACAAGGCGCTCTTCGGATACGGTGCGTGGGACAAGCGGTCATTCTCAACCTGACCCACGACCGGATTTTCAACCGGCCTTTTTTTGTTCTTTTGGATTGCGGACAATATATCGTCGCCCAGATTCCACTCCTCCGGGGTAAAAGCCAGGAGCATCCCAACTAATTGCAAGGATTCAGCGCCCAATTCGGATTCCAGCGCGTCCCAGATCAGTTCCTGTCGCTTGTGGTCCGTTTTTCGCTTAAAACTTGGTGAGATGATGTCACCAAAAATCCGGTCGCCCTCTTTCTCCAGATGGAACTCAGGGCTTTTCAAGGCTAATTTTCTGG
>JBEKXM010000239.1:0-7087 GCA_049512115.1 Tepidisphaeraceae bacterium
CCGGCGACGCGCTGCGGCTCGCGGGTCGTCAGGCTTATCACGTCTCCGCCAATTTGCTCTTTCATCGCCGCCGGCGTATCGCACGCCACCAGCCGGCCCCGGTCCAGAATCGCCAGCCGCGAGCTTCGGTCCCCCTCATCCATCAAATGCGTTGTCAGCAACACCGTCACCCCTTCGTTCTGCTGAATCTCCCGCAGCAATCTCCAAAGCTCGATCCGCGCCGCCGGGTCCAGACCCGTGCTCGGCTCGTCCAGCAGCAGAAGACTCGGCTGATTCAGCATCCCCTTGGCCAGTTCCACCCGCCTCCTCATCCCGCCGGAAAACCGCTCGACCCGCTCGTGCCGCCGCTCCAGCAGGTTCACCCGTTCCAGCAGCCGCTCGATTCGCTTCGACAATTCCGCGCCGCGCAATCCATACAGATGCCCTTGTTGCCGCAGGTTTTCCTCGGCCGTCAATTGCTTGTCCAGGCTCGGCGATTGGAATACCACCCCGATATGCCGGCGCACCTCCTGCCGATTTTCCGCCAGGTCCATCCCCAGAATCTTCACCTTCCCCGGCTCAGCGGCGATCAGCGTGCAAAGAATGCGAAACAGCGTCGTCTTCCCGCTTCCGTTGGGGCCCAAAAACGCGAAGATTTCCCCCCGGTCAACGTGCAGCGACAAGTCCACCAGCGCCGCCCGCTGTCCGTAGCTGTGGCTCAGGTGCGCAATTTCCACGACGGATTGCGGCGACGACGGTTGCATCGATCCAGCCGCCGTCACGGGGCCTCAAAGGTAAAACCCGCTTCCGTCTGCCCCGACGCCTCCACCGTGATCTGCTTCTCCTGCTGCGGAAGCGTTTCCTGCCAGGCTGCCAAAGTATATTGCCCCGGCGGCACGTGCTCGATGGTGAAACTTCCGTCGTCTCCGGTGACCGCGAACCACGGATGGTCAAAAACGCCGATCCACGCGCTCATCCACGGATGCACGTCGCACTTCACCGCAAACGGCGCCTCCGGCGAGGCAAGCGTGATGTCCTGCTGCCCCACCCCGTTGAATCCATAATTCGCATCCGGATTCACCACGCATTTCAAATGCACGTTGTGCAACACCGCATCGCTCGATTTCAGCCGAAGAACCTGCCCCGCCTGAATCGCCAGCACGTGCGGCACATAAACGCATTTCACCTGGTCCAGCACCGCCGGCCCCGGCAATGCCGACCCCGACGCGGGCGCATCTTTCAAATACACGATCACGTTTTTCAATCCCCGCCCCGGTCCGACCAGAATCGACTCATCCGGCGCCATCGGCGAACCCGGAATCACCTTAGCCTCCGGCGGCGTCCCCAAAAAAACAACCCGCCCCTTGATAACCCCATTGCCCGCTGCCGCGGAGCGCGCCTCGGGCGCTTCCTGCCGCCCGCAACCGCTCGTCAAAAAACTGGCACAGAGACCACAGAGGACACAGAGAGCACAGAGAAAACTATGGTAAATCAGCCTTTCTCCGCGTCCTCTGTGTCCTCTGTGCTCTCTGTGGTTCATTCTGTCAGGCGATCTAAATCTGATCCATCATCAATACCGCCAGAAGCACCGGCAGATAGATGATCGATGCGAAGAACAATTTTCGAGCCTCGGCCCGGCTGCGCCGGGTCGCGCACGACAGCGCAAAGGCAAAAAACGTCACCCCCAGCACCACCGCTGATACGGTGTAAACTTTCCCCGCAACCTGGGCCATCACTGGCGCCAAACTCACCGGCAACAGCGCCGCGCTGTACAACACCATTTGTCTGCCGGTGCGACGCAATTGCGGATCGTCCACCGGCAACATCTTGAAGCCCCCGAGCCGATAATCCTCCCGATACAACGTCGCGATCGCCAGGAAATGCGGAATTTGCCAAACGAAAAGAATCCCGAACAACGCCAGCGCCGGCGGCGCCAGCGACCCCGTCACCGCGGTCCATCCCATCATCGGCGGCACCGCCCCGGGAATCGCCCCCACCAGCGTGTTCAGCGTCGTCACCCGCTTCAGCGGCGTGTAAATCAGCACATAGCTCATCAACGTCGCCGTCCCCAATAGCGCCGTCATCCGGTTCACGAACAGCAGCAAATACAATCCCCCCAAAACCCCCGCCGCCACCCCCAGCGCCAGCGCTAGCCGCGCGGAAATCCTCCCCATCGGCAGCGGCCGATGCGCCGTTCGCCGCATCCGGCCATCGTATTCCCTCTCCAAAAGCTGATTCAGAATTGCCGCGCTGGCCGCGCAAAGCGCCGTCCCCACCAGGGCATTCGGCAGCCGCGTCCACTGTTCCGTCGTCTTCGCCGCGATGGAGAACCCGACAGTTGTCGTCCCCAGGATCAGCAGATTCATCCGCGGCTTCACCAGCTCGCAAACGTCTCGCCAGGACGTCCCCGAATTCACGGCTGAAAGTTCGCAGATGTTCGTCGCCGAATTCATGGCAAGCGGGGGATTCTAGCCAAACTCGCCCGCACAATGAAGTTCCCCGCCCGCGACCCGCCGGTCCGAGCGCTGACCCGGTTCGTGTCCCAGAATTAACGTTGATTCCCCATCCATTAGCCCCCCGCTTTGCAGGGGTTGGGACAAACAAACGGGACGGTCCAATTACGGAACAAACAAACGGGGCCATCCACCCACATCCCCGCTCCCACCAAAAAAATAATTCCAAAAAATCCCCATTTTCCTAAAAATGCGTCTAAAACTTTCACCTCCCGGCTATAAGTGTAGAGGGCGATCTTCTGCCGCACTCTCTCCCGCCTGGGGCTGGCCAGAAGCGACCCCCCCCGGGGGGATTTGGGACATTCTGGGAGGAGAACGGGCATGCAACAATATCGCGCTGTGGCGGAACGGCCAGCCCCGCGTGAGACCCGGCCCCTTCGGTGAAAAATCACGAAACGGCGCGCTGACGCTGACACAGTCGGCCCTGGCGCTATCAAAAACCGCTACTGTGTCAGCGCCCCCAAAAACCAGCCAAAATCGCGCGAAATCGATTAGCTAAATCAGATTTACCGCCCGCTGCGCTTGAGATCGCCGAGGACGCGGAGAAATGCATGTTCGCCACAGATGAAGACCGATGGACACAGATGAAATGCAAAGTATTTTGTCTTGAGTTATCTGTGTCCATCTGCCTTTCATCTGTGGCAAATATCCTGCCTTTTCTTCTCAACGATCTCCGCGATCTCTAGCGCAGCGGGCGGTAAGTCATCCAAGCCGGGAATCCGCCAACTGCTCGCAGGCTTTGCCGCCGGCCCTCGCTGCACGCGTTATTCCGATCGCGCGCAGCGCGACGACCCAATTCATTACCAGCAGCAGCGCGCCCACGGCCACGTGCAGCGAAGCGATGTCGGCCGGCTTTCGTAGCAGAACCGTCAAAATCCCCAATGTCACTTGAATCACCAGCAGCGCCAGAATGATCCACGCCGGCCTGGTGAACGCCGGCTGCCCGCGGAGCCGCAGCAGAATCATTGTTGCCAGCCAGATGACCGAAATGCTCGCCATCGTCGCCCCGATGCGATGCGCGAAATGAATCCAGATTTGGAACAGCGTCACGCGATTGAGGCCTAGGTCCATCCCATATTGATGGATCGCCGCCTGCCGAAAGGCGGCATCAATATGTGTCGGCGGCAACAGATGGCCGAAGCTGGTTGGAAAGTCGGGAATCGCCAGCCCCGCATCGCAGAGCCGCATGATGGCCCCCACGATCAGTTGAGCCACGAGGATCGCCACGGTCAACAGGGACAGACGAAGAACGTTTCGGATCACCGACGAAGGATCGATATTCCTCTTCTCGGCCCAGAATCGGGAACTCATCACGCAGAACGCGGCGATGAAACAGAAAAACAATTGGGCCGCGATTCCATGGACGATGGCCAGATCGCGCTCGCTGAGCACGACGCGCAGGCCGCCGATCGTTCCCTGCACGCATACGGCCAGGAACACCGCGACGGCCGTCCATCGCACCCATCTCCGCCGATCCGTCCCCCACGCCGCCGCCACCAGCAGGATGGTCAGGAATCCCACCGCCGTCCCGGCCAGCCGATGCGTATGCTCGAACAGAATCCCGCCGACCCATTTGCTCGGCGGGAAGGTGAACATGTTATATCCCCAGGAATTGGGCCAATCCGGCACGGACATGCCGGCCTGGTGGCTGGTCACCAGCCCCCCCATGAAGATCAGCGGGAACGTCGCCCCCGCCGTGATCAGCGCCAGCCAATGGACTGTGGGGTTGTATTCCTGCTGTCGCACGCCGGTCCGTATAAATTGCCGATTTCCAATTGCCTATTGCCTATTGGAACGCAGGATGCGGCAATTGCCTCTTTCAATAGGCAATCGGCAATAGGCAATCCCCACACTCCGTCCCATAACCGGGATTCGCCGCCTTTTATCCGCTCCGTCTTCACCGCATAACACCAATAGCCGATACAACCGTCAAGCCTTGGCGTCGTTACTCAACTTTCCGCATCGTTTGACCGAAGGAAAGCATATATGAACAAAGTCATCACACTTTTCGGCCTGTCGATTTTCCTGTGCGCTTGCAGCAGCCACCACAACAACGCCTCCATTTCCGGCTTGACGCCGTCGGACGCTCAGAAGATGAACTCGGAGAATGCCAAGATAACCGAGGCCCCGACTCCCGCATTGAAGGCGAACACCCGCTTTGCCGCCGGGCAACTGAACGAAACCCAGGGCAATTTCAGCGGCGCGATCCACCAGTATAATGCCGCCCTGGACATCGATTCCAAGCATCTGCCGTCGCTCTTTCGCCTTGGCGTGATTTACGCGGCGCAGAAGGACTACGACAAGTCCATCGAAATCTGGAAGCGTTACATCGCCGCCAGCGGCGACGCGGGTTATGCCTACGGCAATCTCGGGTACTGCTACGAACTGAACGGCTCTCCCAAGCTGGCCGAGGACACCTACCAGAAGGGCATCGCCAAGGACAACAAGAACGGGCCTTGCCGCGCCAATTACGGCCTGTTCCTCGCCCGCCAAGGCAGGATTCAGGAAGCCGTTCGCATGTGGACCCCCGTCCTGACCGAGGCCCAAATCCACTACAACCTGGCAAGCATTTATCAGCACGATGGCCGCAAGGCCGAAGCCAAGGCCGAATATCAGAAAGCGCTCCAGTGCGATCCCACGCTGATCGACGCCCGCGCCCGCCTGACATCGCTGGAAACGCAATAACCGATTCCCATCCGCAAAGCCCAAGCCCCCGGATGGCTATCCGGGGGTTTTTCTTTCCAATGCCCCTCTGGCCAAGTGCAATTACTTTCCCGCTTTGATCAATCGCTGGATCGCCTGCGTGAGCTGCGCGAAGCTGATGGGCTTTACCAGATGTTCGCTGAATCCCGCCTCGCGGCTCTTGCGGATGTCCTCATCCATGCCGTATCCGCTCATGGCGATGCCGTTCATGCCGTAACGCTCCTTGATTTGCTGCATCAAGTGATAGCCCGTGGCATCCGGCAAGCCGATGTCGCTGACGACCAGGTCAAACGGCTCCCTCGATGCCAGGTCCAGCGCCCCGGCCGCGCTGCCGGCCGTCTTCACCGAATATCCCGCTGAACCCAGGAGCTTGGCGAGCATCGTTGCCGTGTCGGCATGGTCTTCCACCACCAGCAGCCGAACCGGCGCCCGGCTGGCGCCGGCCTCGGTGGACGTTCCCGTCGCCGCGTTTTCCATGGTTGCCTCCATCGCGGGCATTTCAATTGTAAATACCGACCCCCTTCCCGCTCCACCGCTTTGGGCGTAAATCTTTCCCCCATGCAGTTCAACCAGCGCCTTGGAAATCGCCAGCCCCAGTCCCAACCCCCCGAATTGCCGCGCCGTTTCCGCATCCCCCTGCTCGAACGCGCTGAAAACATGCTCCAGAACCTCGGTTGACATGCCGATCCCCGTGTCCCTCACGCAAACCCGAACCCACCCATTTGCCCGTCCGCTGGAAACGTAAATGTCCCCGCCCGCTGGCGTGAATTTCGCCGCGTTTTTCACCACGTTCCACAGCACTTGCTGCAATCGCGCCGGGTCGGCGTTAACCGAACCCACGTCCGCTCCCAGATCGAAATGGACGCGAACGCCCTTTTCCAGAATCTGCTCCCGGCAGATGCCGAAAGCGTGCCTCACCGCATCGTTCAAATCCACCCGCCGCTCTCGCAACGTCAGCTTGCCGCTGGTCACGCGGCTCAGGTCCAGCAGGTCGTCGATCAATTTCGATTCCAGTTCCACGTTCCGCCGGATCATCGCGATGTCGTCTCGCACGGCCGGCGGCAACTCCGGACCCGCCTCAATCGCCGCCACCGCCATCAGCACCGGCGTCAGCGGTGTCCTCAACTCATGGCTCAATACCGCCAGAAAACGCTCCTTCAACCGGTTGGCGGCTTCGGCGGATTCCTTCGCCTCCTTCAACGCCGAGCGCGCTTCCGTCAGGCTCTGAATCAGATGCTCAGAGTTCTCTTCGCTCGACTCCAGCGAGGATATCATTGCATCGGAGGACGGACTATCCATGGCCACTTGGCGCTCGCCTAATCCAGGAAATCGGACATAGAAAGGTTTCCCACGAGCACGGCCGCTCACCCGCGGCCATGCCTGTAGGGCAACACTTGAAACAACCTCCGGAAAATAACTCTGCATCAACAAAACCGGCAACGCATAAAATTAATAGTTGACGCAGCAAATGACCCGTTGAAGGCGTATTCTGACGTAACAATCGCTAAAATAATGTGATATGGTGATAGCGCCGAACCGATCGCCGCCGATGATTTGTGAGAAATCCTTGTTCGCCGATCATATCCGGCGATCGCTTGGCGCGATCGTTTGTCCCGTTATAGTCGTGCTTCGTTCCTGAATTGCTGGAGCCGAATGCATCCGCTGTCCGTCGAGAAAGTCACCAAAACCTTTCGCCAGGGCGACCGGACCGTCACCGCGTTGGCCTCCATCGACCTGGAGGTGCCCCGCGGTCAGTTCCTCGCCATCATGGGCGCCAGCGGGTCGGGCAAAAGCACGCTCCTGCACCTGATGGCCGGCCTGGCCCGGCCGGACTCCGGCAGCGTCCGCATCAACGGCGAGGATTTGGCCAACATGCCCGATTTTCAGCTCAC
>JBEKXM010000240.1:0-13537 GCA_049512115.1 Tepidisphaeraceae bacterium
CCAAAGCACAATCGTCCCGCCCTGGCCATTGTTGGTAGCGTCGGCATTGATGATGGTAGCGGAATCGAGAGAGGAGAAATCCGCGTGAGCCAGGTCGCCGCCGCCGTGTGGCCCGCCGCCGACCTCCACCAAGCCACCGCCGGCTGGGCCGCTGGCGTTGATCTGGGCCGATACCAGATCGACCTGCCCGCCGGTGATTGCGACCGTTCCGCCGGTGCTTCCTGCGATGTTGGACGAGGCGTCGATCGAGCCGGATACCTGCACCTGGCCTTTTCCGCCGTTGATCAGCACGTTGGCGGCCTGAATGGCGCCCGTGTGGCGGATGGCCAGAGAATAGACGTCACCGGCCGCCATGCTGGAGGTGCGAAGATCGGTCTGCGAGGAATTGGCGTTGGCCGAAGTCGCGGCGACGACTGGAACGACCTTGGCGGTCACGTGGCTTCCCTGCTGGCTGACAAGCACGTCCGAACCGGCCAGCATTGCCACCATGCCGTTTGGCGCAACGATCGATCCCTGATTGATCACCTGCGAGCCGATCAGATACACCTGGTTGGCGTGGATCTGTCCGCTGTTGGAGACCACTCCCGAGATGCCGCTGAAATGATCGGCTTTGTTGAGGAAATCCTGGTCGGCCATGTGGGAACCGGCGACGTAGATGCCGTTGACGTTCACGATCGCGCCGGGCCCAAAGATCACACCGGCGGGATTCACCAGGTAAACGGTGCCGTTGGAGACGATCGAACCGTTGACCAGCGACGGCGTGCCGGAGTTGATGTGATCGAGCTCGCGGCTGGCAGCCGAGGGCTGGAGAAAATTGACGGTGGAACCCAGGGCAATGTCGAACTGCGAAAAGTTGAGGATGGCGTTGTTGCTGGTGCGAACGGTGGTGATGGCCCCGCTTTGCGAAACCGACGCGGTTCCGCTGACGACGCCGCTGAGATGCACCGCCGCCCTCGCCGTCGGCGCCAGGGTGGCCGCGATCGGAGCGATGGCGCACAGAACCATCATCCTGGCGCGGCGGCGTTTGCTCCGGGAAGTCCGAACCATGTCCTCGGCTAAAGTATTTGTGAAGTTCACGACATACCTCAATAAAGAAGCGTGACGATCAAGGTGAAACGACTGCTCCCGACTTTAACCCGTGTTCCGAGACCCGACAGGACCAATCCCCAATCGCCGCGAATGTCGACGTTCTGCCTGACTTGCAGTTCCGCCCCGGCGCCGGCGCTGGCCAGGGTGTTGTCGAACTCGCCCGTGACCTTGCGGCTTTGCAGCACCTGTCCCGCGTCCACAAACGCGCGGAGGATCAGGTCCCAATCCGGACGTTGGTACGGCTGTTCGGGAGTCAGACGGAACGGTTCGCCAAACAGCTTGAAATTCGACGGGTTTGGCGCCACGCTCAGGAACCGGGAGAGATGAAAGCGGTATTCCGCGGTGCCGAAGAAAACGGTATCGCCGGCAAGTTCGGCTTCCGGATAGCCTCGAACGCTGTAGAACCCCCCCGCCGCCTGCTCGAATTGCGGAATCAGGCGCGAGTTGAACGCCCATTGGCCGCGGGCCGACAGATAAATTTCATGCGCCAGCGTGCCCCGCCCGGCGCCAAAATCCGAAGGATCGATCAGCGGCTCAAGGAAAAATGAGCCCTGGGCATTGGGCTGAAGAAGCACCCAGTCCGAATCGGGATTGGCGCGGCCCAACTGGGCCAGAGCCGTCTTGTTCGTGGTAGTGATCCCGCCCTCCACGTTCACGGCGGCGACGTAATAATAGGTGTCCCGATAATCCTGCACGCGAACGCCGGCATAAGGGAGGATGTATTCGCCGGTCGCGTTGGTCTGCTCAAAGGTCGACTTCACTGTCGAGCTTTGATAGCGCGCCCCGCCAATCACGTCCCAGAACATGTTGTGATTCTGGTAAAAGTTGTAAATCAGCTCGCCGCCGCCCGAATAGTCGGTGCCGGTGAACGAACTGCCGGCCAGACCCAGGTCCGAGGCGGTGTACTGGTCCCAGATCCCGTAAACCCTGGCCCGGAGCCGATCCGTCCCCAGCGAGGGAACGTCCGCCCCGATCGGAAACTCGTAGGACGCCGTGGCGTCGGTGGATTGATCGAAATCGGTGACCGCGTCGAGATTGAGAATGTCGTCGTTCCCGCTTAGTTGATTGTCAACCAAGCCAAACCGTTCGCGCCAGGTGTTCGTGAGCGCGGTTCCGGTGTTCGAGGCCTGGGCATAGACGTACCAGGGCTTAATCTCGTTGACGAGATAGTCCAGGGTGTACTGGTCCGGTTGGTCGGCGGCGGAAATCGCCACGTCCACCCGACGGCCCGGCTGGCGATTCAGCCGATCGACGTAATCGTTGACCCGCTTTTCGTTGAAAAAAGGCGTGGCGTTGCCGGTGGGCCGTGTCGTAACCTGGACGGGAGAATTGTGAATGATCCGCTCTTGTTTGGAATTATTGACGCGAGGCTGCCAAGAGGGAATGCGGTCGCCGGAGGCCACCGTCCTGACCTGCGCGGCGGTGGGAACGGAAACCAGCAGGTGCAGCGTTCCCTTGTGTCTGGGGCGCAAGTCGGACAGGTCCTGCGGATCGATGTCGCTCGGGCTGGGAACCGCCAGCACCGCGCCATACCCTTGCTTGTTGAGTTCGCGCACGATCGCCTTATCGATCGCCAGAATCGCACCCTGCGAATATTCGGTCGATCCTTCAAGATTCAATTCAGCAATGCGTCTGCGGGCCGTTGAAATGTCCGGTGAAGCGGCGACGTAGCCCGTGTTGGTTTGTCCCAACTCAACTTCCGTGTTCCCGATGATTGCGTTGAGATTGGCCTGGAACGCCGCATCCGCGGTCGCCTGGCCGGCGCGGGTCTGGAAAATCGGGGAAAAATAGTCGATCCAATAGGCCTTTTCCGGCGCAGACGCAGGCTTGGACGTCGGCGCGTCCGCCGCGGCCAGAGGCGGCATCGACAGCACGAGAAAAAACGCCAGAGCCGTCGATAAGCCGAGCGTCAAACGAAGAACTTGGCCGATAGTTTGTTTGCAGGGAGCCGAGAGACTTCGCATGGCATCAGACCCTATAAGACCTTTGGAATCACCGGATGCGAACCGCCGTAGTGAATTAAGTGGCGCCATTACACGGTAAGCCATTTCGCCGGTCAAGCTCTCATGATCGCGAAGTTATTTCAACATTTCATCAAGCAGCGGAGCCATGGCATCGGCCCAAATCTGGTATCCCGCGGCGGTCGGATGGAGGAAGTCCGGCATGATGGGGCGCGGCAATGAGCCGTCATCGTTCAGAAACTTGCTGCCAATGTCCAGGAACCGAGTCTTATTGCCATCGTCCAGAGTCGCCAGGCCCGCGTTGACGGTTTTGATCTTGGCCCGCATATCGGCAGTCTTCGGGTCCTTGGGGTCGGCGCCGCGGGGGAATATCCCCAGAATCAGCAGCTTGGCATCCGGAAGCTTCTCGTGAATCCTCTGCACGATCAGCTCGTCAGCCTTCAGGATATCTTCAGGCGGATAGCCGATGTTGTTGGTGCCGATCAGCAGAACCACGACCTTGGGGCTGATTCCATCCAGTTCACCGTTATCGATTCGCCACAGAACGTGCTGGGTCCGATCGCCGCCGATGCCGAAGTTGGCGGCATCCAGATTGGCATAATACTGGTCCCACACCCGCTTGCCCCTGCCGCTCCAGCCCTCGGTGATCGAGTCGCCGAGAAAGAGTACGCCAATGGGACCCTGCGTGCGGCGAAGGAGAAACGATTCGTGCATTTTTTTGAAGTGGGCATCCATCTGCCCGTTGGGGCCCAGTTTGGGGGCCGGGACGTCCGCCGGTTGCATTGCCGGTTGCGTGGCCGGAGGCGCCGTGGGCGCGTCGGCGCGGGCGCGCCCCCCCCATGCCAATACCATTCCCATCCCGACAACCACGACCCATGCGTGCCGCAATTTCAACATCTGGTTCTCCTCAATAGGGTTGAACGATCATGCAACTCGAATGAATATAGTTGAAAGAACGTTGCGGGCAATTCCCGCGGCGTTGGATAACATATCCGCCGATGACCGCCGTCAGCGAGGCCACTGGAAAACCCGACGTCTCGGCCGGCCGCCTCAGCTCGGCCCGGACCGCGACAGCGCTGCTCTGGGGATCGCTCGCCGCCGGCGCAATCCTGCGCCTGGCGAGGTGGATTCATTGGCGAGCCCTCTGGCTCGACGAGATATACCTCGCCAACAGCCTCCGGAACCGGTCCTTGCACGATCTGCTTTTCAAGCCCCTGGACGATTGGCAGGCCGCCCCGCCCGGATTCCTCGTGCTGGTTCACTCGGTCGTCCGCGCTCTTGGCGCCGGCGAGCGGCCGCTCCGGCTCGTATCGCTCGCATTTGGGTTGGCATCGCTTCCCCTCATGCTGGCCGTGGCGCGGCGTTCTCTCGGCGCCGGCGGCGCGGCCCTCGCCATGGCATCGTTCAGCTTCCTCGGGCCTCTCATTTACTACAGCAATGAACTCAAGCCGTACTGCTGCGACGTGGCCATCTCGCTGGCCGTGACCTTGGCGAGCTTGCGTTGGATGGATCGGCCCAGCTTCCGCCGCGCGGCGATTGCCGCGGCCGTGGGCGCGGCGGGGATATTTTTCTCCTATCCGGCCGTCTTCGTGTTGGCCGGGGCGGGAATTTGGATGCTGTGGAAACAGCGCCGGTCCGGCGATTTGGGGCCCGCCCTGGCCATCTGCCTCGTCTGGAGCGTGGTCTTCGCGACCGACTACCTGATTTTCCTCCGGCCCTTGACACACGGCGAAGCCCATCCCCACCTCGTTCAATACTGGGCCGCGCAAGACGCCTTCATGCCGCGGTCTCCCTTGGATGCCGGTAGTTGGATGATCCGATGTCTCACCTCGATCGCCCGCACCCCCGGCGCGATGTGGCTGGACTATCCGGATGCCGCGCTCATCGGCTTGATCGTCGGCATCGCCGTCGCCCTGCGAAACCGCGGGAATCTGCTGCTCATCCTCGCCCCCCTTCCACTGGTTCTGGCGGCCTCGGCGAGCCGGCAATATCCCTTCGCCGATCGCCTGGCGCTGTTCTTCGTGCCGCAATATCTGCTGCTATTGGCCGCGGCCGCGGAGTCGCTGTGGACCAATCTTGCCGGAAAGACCGTCGCGATTGCCATCGCTGCGCTGGTGGTGATCCCCTCGGCGAGCCGTGCCATCGGCTTCCTCTTTTCGCCGCCGGGGCGAGAGGAATCCCTGCCGGCCTACCGCTGGGTCGCTCAACAATGGCAACCGGGCGATGTGGTTTATCTGACTCACTTCGCCGAGCCGTCATTTCGCTATTACCAATCGCTGGCGCATTGGCCGAGCGACCTCGAATTATCGGGGACACTTCACGTTCAGCCCTCGATCACCGAACCCCGGCAAATCCTGGACGACGTGAAACCGCTGGCCGGCCGGCATCGCCTTTGGCTGATTCTGATCCACGCCGAGGGCGGCGAGCTTGACGTGCACCAGTTCACCGTGGCGGCGTTCAACGACATCGGCCATCCGATCCGCGAGCACGATGAACCGGGGGCGTGCGTTTATCTTTATGATTGTTCCGTCCTGGAAGACGATCGCCGGTAAGCGGGATGAGGACTCATCACCGTCCCGATTCGCTACGGCGGAACATCAGGCGGAACGTGATGCTGGCGGTTGCATAAATGATCCCGGCAAGGACCGCGCCCAGAACCACGCCGCCGACGATCCAAGAGATGATAAATGAATTGAACACCGCGACGGACATCTCCGGCAACTGGATCGAGCGCCAGTGGCTCAGATCGGGCAGCTTGCCCGATATCAACACGTGGCCCAGCACCAGCGAGACGAACGAGAGCACCGGCCCAAGCGGAGGAGCGGACAATTGTGAACCGGCCACCACGGAAAGGGGATGCAGCGCCAGGCGGCGGGCGGCATAAAGACTCAGGACCGTTTGCAGGCCATAGATGGGCAGGCAGGCGATGAATGCGCCGATCGCCAGGCCGGCGGCGAAATCCTTGCGTGCCGCCTGGCCCACGCGCAATTCGCGCCAAGCCCGGAATGGGCTGAGCCAATGGAAAAAACGGCGAAATGCCCGCCCAACGGCTCCGCCCGATACGCCGGAGTTTTCACGCTCCAAAGCCGATGTTGACTCGGTTTGCTTCGACTGCATAATCCTCGATCGAATGACCAGCCACGTCTGGCGAAACATTACCGCGCTGGGGGCGCTCGTCAACGCCCTCGGTCCCGGCCGTCAATTCCGCTCCTGGGGGCTTGTGGGTCTGGCGATATTCCTGTTCACCTCCCCCGTTCGGGCGGACGAGCAACCTCCGGCGACCACCGTATCGACCGCCCTATCGAGCAATGTCATCACCGGCGAGCCCTTCCCGCGCGGGCTGCGAGTCATCACAGTCTACGGCGGATACGAGCAGCAACCCAACGGCACACGCGCGCAAATCGGATTCTGCAACGTCGGCCTGAACTATTATTNNNCAAACAATTGGGCCTTCGGGTTCGAGGCTACCGGCCTGGGCTGTTCCCAACCGCTGGACAACGTCGCCGCCGGCGGCGCAGACATGATATTGCGCACCCATCTCTGGAACTATCGGCGGTTTTCGTTCTACGGCGATGTCGCGGTCGGAATCCTGGAAGCCAACAATCGAATCCCACCCTCCGGGACCGATTTTAACTTCACGATTCAAAGCGGCGTGGGAGCCGTTTATCGGCTCGACGAGCATACGGAAATCATGTTGGGCGTGCGAGGTCTCCATCTGTCCAATGCGCGACAGGAAGGCCCCGACCGCAACCCTTCGCTCAACGCCATACAGGGTTACATGGGGCTCATGTTCCGAAGGTGAGCGGCATCAATTAGAGAATTTTTGGAATTCCGGACAACGCGGATATACTGTCACCCGTTGGCTGACATCTCTGGATTTCCGGATCGCCAAGAGCGATCGGAACGGTCAAGGAGGATGCTGCTTGGAAGCGGCGCAGGCGAACAACATTGAAGTTTGGGGCAGTGATTGGGAAGCGGGAGACCGCTTTGAGGTGCGGGCCCATTCGACCGCTGATGGATCAGTGCGATTGGACATTCCGCCGGAGATGCTGGATCCGGCGTTGGCTTTGAAGATATTGGAAAACGACGCCGGCCGGCCGATCCCATTCGTCCCGATGACCGGCAAGAATGCTATCGAGCTTACCGGCGCGTTGGGCGGAGGCGCCTCGGAGGCGGGGGTTGAAGCGATCTGGCTGGAATATCTTTCCACCAACCGATACCGGCTCATCGTCGAGCGGGCTTCCGCAAGCTTAATGACCGCCGGTCAGAGCGGGGAAATCGAGTTCGAATTATCAGACTTTGATTTGCTGCACCGCCCCGCGGCCCCCATGACGCCGCTGGATTTCGACCTGGGGCTGCGCGCCGCCCGATTGGCAAGCCATCCCGGCTTCGATCGGCTCATCGCCCTGCCCATGGTGCGCGAGATGGAATTGCTGGAACATCAGACGCGCACGGCGATGACGGTGCTGCGGCGGCTGCGCGGCCGGGCGATGCTTTGCGACGAAGTGGGCCTCGGCAAAACCGTTGAGGCCGGCCTGGTGCTTTCCGAGTTGCTGATGCGCGGTCTGGTGCGCTCGGTGCTGGTGCTGACTCCGCCATCGCTGATTACGCAGTGGCAGGGCGAAATGCGGCGGAAGTTCGGCATCGAGCTTCTCAGCCAGGACAGTTCCGCGTTCCGGGAGGGCGGGACGGGCGGATGGGCCAACCACGACCGGGTCATCGTCTCACAGCACACCGCCAAGCGCGAGCCACACCGCTCGGCAATTCTGGGCCGCAAATGGGACATGGTGATCGTGGATGAGGCTCATCACCTGCGAAACCGAGCCACGGCAATCTGGAAATTCGCCAGCGAGATTCGAAAGCAATTCATTCTTCTGCTGACGGCAACCCCGGTTCAGAACAATCTGGAGGAATTGTTCAACCTCGTCACGCTGCTTGAGCCGGGCCTGCTAAGCACGCAGCGGGATTTTTCCCGGCGGTTCATTTCCAAAGGAGACAAGCTGACTCCGAAAAACGTGGACGAGCTTCACTCCCTTTTGAGTGAAGTGATGATCCGCAATCGCCGGAGCACCGTGGGACTCCAATTCACGCGGCGTTTCGCCCGCACCGAGTCGGTCGCGCTGACGCCGGGTGAGCGCGCCCTCTATGACGCCGTCGCCGCAATGGTTCGCGAAGAATTGAACGCGGAAAGGAAGGCGTCGGCCATTCACCGCATGACGCTGATCACGCTGCAAATGGCCCTGGGCAGTTCCGCCGCCGCGGCCGGTTCGATGCTCGAAAACCTGCTCGACAAACCGATCCTGCCGATCGCGCGGAGGCAAGCGCTCCTGGAGTTTTCGCATCAGGCCTCGCATCAAGGCCAAAGCGCCAAGGCGGATCGCTTGCTCGGGCTGCTCGATGAATTCCCGGATAAACTCGTGATATTCACCCAATTCCGCGCGACCCAGGAGATGTTGCGGCAGCGTCTGGCCGAGGCCGGTCACGACGTGGCGGTGTTCCACGGCAGTTTGTCACGACTGGAAAAGGAATCGGCCATCGAGCATTTCCGTGAATCGGCGAGGCTGCTGATCTGCACCGAATCCGGCAGCGAGGGCAGAAATCTTCAATTCGCACATGGCCTTTGCAACTTCGATTTGCCGTGGAATCCGATGAAGATCGAACAGCGGATCGGCCGCCTAAGCCGAATCGGTCAGAAGAGCGACGTCCACGTCTTCAATCTCGTGGCCGCGGGCACCGTCGAGGCGGCGGTCCTGCACCTGCTGGAGGCCAAGCTCAACATGTTTGAATTGGTCATCGGGGAAGTGGACATGATCCTGGGCAACCTCGACGATGAAAAGGAATTTGAGGACATGATAGCCGATGAGTGGGCCGCCGCCGCCAACGCCGATGAGTTCGCGGCGCGGATGGAGGTGCTGGGCAACCGCCTGCTCGCCGCCAAGGCGGCCTACTTCCGCCAGCGGACGCAGGACGAAAAGCTGTTCGGCAATCGTTTCGCTCCGGAAGGATGAGAAGATGGCTCGCCTTTTTCAAGAGTCCGTTTCGCCCCTCGAACAGTTCGTTCGAGATTACGTCGAAGCGCGCAAGGGAGCCTGGGACGAAATTGAGCCGCAGGTCTATGACCTTCTCATCGAACCGGACATGATCCAAGTGGCCTTCGACCCCGAAGCCCTGCCGGAGCATCCCAACGCCCAACTTGCCAGCTTGGGATCGCCCCTCTTGGATCGCCTGCTGGGCGATGCCGCCGAAAGATGGAGTTCCTCCCGGTTTTACCGCATCGGGCTAAACCTTCAACCCTACGGTTTGGAATCGCGGCTGCGTCGGGCAATCTCCCTGCCGCCGGCCGCATCCCTGGCGATCGAAAAGGTACGGGCAATGAATTGCCCGCAGGCTCTTTTCTGGTTCAAGGCGACCTTTGCCAGCGATCAGAAGGAGGAGGAGATTCTGCCGATCGGTATCGACCTGCACTATTTGAGGGAGGTCAGGCACTTGGAGTTTCTGCTGGCATCCAACCGTCTGTCGGAAGAGCCCGAAGCGCAGCTTCCGGAAGCGCCGCATGGCAGCCTGTCCGCCGGGTACCGGGCCGCGCGGAGGCAGGCCGCCCCCACCGTGGCATCGCTGGCCAACGCCCGCCGCCGGGAATGGACCAGCCGTGTTGAAAAACAAATCGCCCGGAT
The DNA here is from genome assembly GCA_049512115.1 of Tepidisphaeraceae bacterium. GTDB lineage: Bacteria > Planctomycetota > Phycisphaerae > Tepidisphaerales > Tepidisphaeraceae > PALSA-1353. The sequence continues at coordinate 9,725 of JBEKXM010000240.1, forward strand.
GTCCGCATATTATGCCCAGCTCCACCGCGAAGCCGACGAGCAGGCTGCCCGCACCGAGGATTGGGCCCGCGCCGCGGCGCGACGCGAAGCGATCGATCGCGAGGAACGGCTGCGAATCGCCGAGTTGCGGCAGAAATCGGCGATTCACGTGCGGGTCAAGCTTGCAAGCGTGATGGTCGTCCAGCAGCCAAAATTGCTCTTATCCACGGCTGTTTTCGATAAAAATCGCAGGGTTGGCCGGTGGGAGATCCTATGGGATCCACTGTCCGAAGCAGTCGAAGCGGTTCCCTGTCCCGCGTGCGGCCAACCGACGTTCGATCTGCGAATTGATCGCAATGGACTGAGATGCGCGAATTGCGCCGGCCACTTCGCCCGCAAAGATAAATGACGATGGGGTCTCTAACGTCTGGCAGTCGGGTAAGCTGAACGTTACGGCTGGACCATGATGGGAACGCTGCCATCGGGCGCTTTTACGCGCGGGACACCGCGCGACCATTGATGACCGCTGCCGGGTAACTTGTATTCGGTTCCGGCCCTGGCTTGGCCAGAACCAATCATCCTCAACACCATGTACATCGGTTCCTCGCCGCGGCTGGCTTTGGCGTATTCATCTTCCAATAGCTTCTTTGTCTCGGGCGTGTAACGCATAAGCACTCCGACAAACTTACCGGAATTGCTGGAATATACGGCAGCACGAAGGGCGGTCTTCCCGTCGTGTTCGAAAGGGGGGAAATGGTAGATCGTGTCCGAATAGAAGCTTTGGCCATCATCATCAGACATAAACGCGCCGGTGGGACTGGGGTGCCGGGTACCGGACAAGAGCGTAAACGCGGTGATTGACCCGGCAACGGCGAACAGCGCAAGCGCCACAACCACCCCGACTATCTTGTCCTTCTGCAGGAGTTCGCGGACTGACATGCGATCAACTTTCGCGCCCGGCCGAAGGCGCCCATTCCCGCCGGCCGGACCGAGTCACGCGGCACGCTTCGGCCCGGCAAGGCCATCTAGTGTTGAGTGTAGTAGTTATTATCAAAATGATTAATCGGATTCAAGCAAATATCCAAAGCGCGAACGCTCCCGATGAGGCTCGATTCCACGTGACCATCAACGAATAGAGCATTCGCCATCGTATTATCCATGTGGCGAAAGCGCATATCGGCAGTATTGTCCCAGCTGGCGGCGTTCCAGTAATCCATGTTCTGAGACTTGAGTTGGGCAAGGGTGACGCCACCGGGAGACGCGCTGCATGGACCACCGTCGTTACCGAGAGAGATCAAGTTACTCAAATTAGATGGCGACCCAAAAGAAGCAGGAATTGCGGGAGGATTGGAGAACCCATGCCCCCAGTCATCCTGACTTTCATCCAAAGCATAGGGCATCGGGTCTGCACCTCGGTCGGTTGCTCCGTCCGCCACATCGGTGGCGGCGCACCATACCATCATGACCTGGGCACCAAGCTTTATGCTTGATGCCGTACGCAACGCATAGCACTGGTGCGCATAACTCTGAGGGTACAGGACCGGATTCGCGGCGGGGTCAGCCATCATTCCATTGGCAAGTACGCGGCAGTTCGCACAATAGTGACAAACCCCGAAGTGAGTAACCTGCGGACCCACCAACGGCATAGACGGCACGTCCGTGTCGTGAAAAACATCTAAGTATTGGTAAGCGTTCATTACATAATTTTGCTTGGTCCCCCCGGTTACGATTGTCGACATTGTGCGATTGCTGGTCATCAGGGTGAGCGTGTCGGGCCAATACCACCAACAGGAGGCCAAAGCGCCCGCATAAGTCCGAGGGTCCTGGTACGCGGGGGGCGGGTATGTCCTTCCGTTCGGATTGGCCTGCACCTCTCCATAGGGAAAATAGCCTTTATTCTCCGCAGAGTATTCGCCAAGCATCATGCCTATTTGTCTCAGATTCGAGCTGCACTGCACCAGGTTCGCTTGTTCCCTGGCACGATTCAGCGCCGGCAGCAGGATCGAGATCAGCACAGCGATGATCCCGATCACGACCAGCAACTCAACCAATGTAAATCCGTTTAGAAACCGCTTTCTGTGCATGATGCGCTCCTCTTCCGGCGGATCTGGTGTATCGCCTGTTATACGCAACTCAAACTACCTCGGTTCCGACCAAACCTTTCACATAATTCAGCGGCGACTGCTCGGCGAAGCAGCCGGCCGTTCATGCCGATCGTTTTGGCGTCGATGTCGATTCACGAACGATCAACTTCTCTTCCAGTTTTCGGAACCGCGGAGCGTCGGAATCCTTGTCCTTGATGGCACCCAAGAGCATCTCCGCGGCGGCATGGCCCATGGCGCCGGATGGAACGTCGACGGCGGTCAGCGAGGGCGTCGTCAGCTTCAACACCGGAACGTTATTGAAACAGACCAGGCTGAAATCTTTCGGAATGGACAAGCCATGGTCGTGTGCGGCTCGAAGCAGCGAAAGCGCTCCGAAGTGCGAATACGCCAGCACGGCGGTGGCGCCGCCTTCGATCACCGCGCGCTTCAAGAATGGCTCGTAGGTCGAGTCCCAAGGAACCTCGTCGGGCAACTGGGGCGGTTCGACCGGCGGCGTTTCCAGACCAAGCTCCTTGATCGCCCGGAAAAACGCGTCGCGACGGGCGAAAACACTAGGATGCAACGCGGCAAACGACGGGTTATCCAGATACGCTATCCGCCGATGGCCCAGCGATGCCAGGTGCTGAACCGCCATGCGAGCGCCCTGGGCATCGTCGGGGATTGCCTGCATGCCGCGGCTTCCGACAACGCCGTCGAGACTGACGTACGGTATATCGGTGTGCTCCAGAACCTGGAGATCATCCAGACTGGTCGGACCGACGGCGACAATTCCATCAACCCGCAACGGCGGTAACTCGAAGGGGCCGTGACGAAGGCTCAAGAATTGTGCACAGATTTCGTACCCCTCGACGTCGAGGGATTTGGCCATTGCAGTTATGGCTTCTTCCTGCGGACCGACATGATCGGATTCGATTCGGGAGATGCCCAAAACCGCGATGAGATGGGTTTTGGTGACGGTTAGGTTGCGCGCTGCCATGCTGGGGCGGTAGTTCAACTCTTCGGCCACCTTGAGGATCCGGTCGCGCACGGCCTGAGAGACAGAAAACCGGCCATGCTTGGAATTGTTCAAAACCCGACTGACGGTCGATGGCGCGACCGCACAGCGTTCAGCAACTTCCTTGAGATTTGTAGTGGCCCTGGCCATAGGTCAAAATCCGCGTCCTTTGAACTCCACCGAATGCATCGGCAAGCGCTTGCCGAACGGATTATACGTCAATGTCGGGGCCGTTTGCAAGAATATTCATCCCCAGAAAAATCCAAATCTCACGAATATTCACGGGAACTCCGGTCGGTAAAGACTTTATGTTTCTGCGCGCGGCCCTCGCGACCGTTATGTCGGCCATTACCCTCTGGCTCCCTGCCGCGGCTTCTTCCTGGCGACATGCTTGCCCAGTACCGTATCGACAACATCGTCTGATTCTGAGGCTGGGGTAGTCGATATTGTCGGCGTGGAAGCTGCTGAAGCGACGGCCGGGGTCTTGGCAACCGGCGTTGTCGTAGCGGCCGACGTTGTCGTCGTGGTCGTTGCGAAGGCCGGGACGGCCGCGCTGACGGCGGCGGCGGGAATCGAAATCCCCTGGTTGAAATTCGCGGCCAGATCGGTGAAGTCGGCGGCGTTCACCAGGCCGTCGTAATTGAAGTCGCCCTGGTCCCAACTGGTGGCGGGCTGGTTGAAGTTCGCCGCCAGAATGGTGAAGTCGGCGGCGTTGACCAGGCCGTCCAGATTGGC
>JBEKXM010000241.1:0-7039 GCA_049512115.1 Tepidisphaeraceae bacterium
ACGACGCCATCCACGCCATCGACGTGAAATTCGACGTTCTCCCCCACGCCGTCACCGCCGAAGATGCCATCAAGCCTGACGCCCCGCCCGTCTATCCGGACGACCAGGCCGTTGAGAATAATACACGCCATGCCAACGCCAGAGGTGACGCCGACACCGTCGCCGATGCGCTCAGCTCATCGGATGTCGTCGTCGAGGCGGAGTACCGCACGCCGATTTTGCACCACTGTTGCCTGGAAACGCACGTCGTGGTGGTGGATTACCGTGGCGGCGACACAGCGACGGTCTACGTTTCCACTCAGGGCACGTTTTCGATCCCCAACGACGCGGCTACCGCTTTGGGACTCAAGCCGAGCAACGTCGTCGGCATCGTCCGTCACATGGGCGGTGGATTCGGATCCAAGGGCGGCATCGGCGTCGAAGGCCAGTTGGCATGCGAGCTATCCAAACAGGTGCAAGCTCCCGTCAAGATGGCGCTGGTGAGGCGAGATGAATTTGTGATGGCGGGCAACGGACCGGGAAGCTGGCAGAAATTCCGCGCGGGCGCGACCAAGGATGGAAAATTGGCCGCCGTCCACGTCGAGCAATACGCCCTGGGCGGACTGGGACGGGGCAGCCTCGCCGGCCAACCTTACGTTTATCACGCGGGAGTCGTTTACCGCTCCGCCGGCTCGATCCACACCAACGAGGACTCCTCCCGGCCTCTGCGCGCTCCCGGCCATCCCCCGGCTTGCTTCGCCATGGAATCGCTCATGGATGAGTTGGCGTACAAGCTCAACATGGACCCGCTTGAATTCCGCAAAAGAAACCTCACCGACGATGCCCATCTCCGTCAACTCGATCGCGGCGCCAAGGAGATCGGCTGGATTCGCCGCAGTCAGACTCCCGGCGCCACTCCCGGCCCCCTGAAGCGCGGCTTCGGCTGCGCCTGCGGCATTTGGGGCGGCGGCGGGGGCCCTCAGTGCGTCGTCGATCTCAAGATCGCTCAGGACGGCACTGTGAACGTTTCCAGCGGCTCCCAGGACCTCGGCACCGGAACCCGCACCTACATGGTCGCCATCGTCGCCGAGGAACTCGGCCTGGCGATGGCCGATGTCAAGGAAAACATCGGTGATACCCGGCTGGGCAACGCGAATTTCTCCGGCGGTTCCACCACCGCCGGGTCGCTTTCGCCCGCCGTCAAGGTGGCCGCCCTGGACGCCAAGGCCGAAATCGCCAAGCTCGTCGCGCCGCTTCTGGGCGCTAAGCCGGAAGATGTCGTTTTTGCCGATCGAAAAGTGAGCGCCAACGGCAAAAGCCTGGATTGGGCGCAAGCCTGCGCCGCATTGCCAGCCGCAGGCATCGCCGTCCGTGGCCAATGGAAGCCTGGCCTTTCCGCCGGCGGAACGCACGGCGCTTGCTTTGCCGAAGTCGAAGTCGATACCGAAACCGGGCACGTTCAGGTCATCCGCATGGTCGATGTCCAGGATTGCGGTTTCCCCCTGAACCGCCTGGCCGTCGAAAGTCAAATCAACGGCGGCATGGTTCAGGGCATTGGAATGGCGCTGCTGGAAGGCCGCGTCATGGATGCCAAGCTCGGCGTCATGGTCAATTCCAGCTTCATGGATTACAAAATCCCCGGCTGCCTGGAAATGCCGCAGGAAATGCTGCCCCTCATCGACGATGGCGATCTCCGGCAGCAAGTCGTGGGCGTCGGCGAGCCTCCCTCCATCCCGCCCGCCGCCGCCATCGCCAACGCCGTCTTCAACGCCTGCGGCGTGCGCGTCCGCCAATTGCCCATCACTCCCGACAAGATTCTCATGGGCCTGGCTGAGAAGGGGGCAATATCATGAAACAATTTGAATGGGCCAACGCCACCACCGTGGCATCGGCCGTCAAACTCCTGGCCGAAGTCTCCGCCGACGACGAAAGCGAATCGGCTCGTCCCATGTCCGGCGGCCAGGATTTGCTCACCACCATGAAAGAGCGAATCCTGGTTCCCAAGCGGGTCGTGAATCTCAAAACCATCCAGGGCCTCGACGGCATCGACGGCGACGCCTCGAAGGGTTTGAGAATCGGCGCGCTCGCCACGCTTGTCGAAATCGAAACGCATCCCGAAATCACCAAAAACTTTCCCGGCCTCGCCCAGGCCGCCCATTCCATCGCCACCCTCCAACTGCGCAACGTCGCCACCATCGGCGGAAATCTCTGCCAGCGGCCACGATGCTGGTACTTCCGCCTTCCCCATATCGTCTGCCTCAAAAAAGGCGGCGATACCTGCTACTCCGAAAAAGGCGAAAATAAGTACAACGCCATCCTCGGCGGCGGGCCATCCTTCATCGTCCATCCGTCCGATCTGGCCACGATGCTGACCGCACTCGACGCGACCATCACCATCAACGGCCCCAAAGGCCCGCGCGACGTTCCCATCGGAAAATTCTTCACCCTGCCCAGCGACAACGCTTCGGTCGAAAACGTCCTGGCCGATGCCGAAATCGTCACGCAGATTCAGATCCCCGCCTCCGCGCTCGCCGCGCGTTCGACGTATCTGAAATTCAAGGAACGTTCATCGCTGGATTTCGCCATGGTTGCCGCGGCCGCGGCGGTTGACCTGGCTCCGGACCAGACCGTCCGGCAGGCCCGTCTCGTCCTCGGCGCGGTCGCGCCGATCCCCTGGCGGGTTCCCAAGGCTGAGGCCGCTCTCATTGGCAAGCCGCTCAATGACGACACCATCAAGGCCGCCGCCGACCTCGCCCTCGAAGGCGCCAAGCCCCTTGAAAAAAACGCCTATAAAATCCCCTTGGCCAAGACCCTTGTGCGCCGGGCGCTGAACAGCCTCAAGACCGCCTGATGTTGCCCGTGGAGAATGCCATGAACGAGCCAACCGAACCCCTTCCCGTCATCCAAACCCCGTTTTGCGGGGATTTGCGCTCCAAAAAGTTCTTCCTGTCCGACCAGATCGCCGCCACTGCCGAGGATTATTTGGACCCCAGCGGCCATTGCTGGTGCTATCATACTCAGCAGGTGGTGGGCCCCGATGGCAACATCGTGATGCCCGAACGCTGCGTACCCGGCCGGCGCTGCTATCGCTCCGCGTTGGCGGATCGCCGCCAAACGATCTGACCCCCTTGTTTTGAGGAATCTCTATGAGCATTCATTTTCTTCTGGCGACTGCGCTCAGTCTGTTTCAATCCGGCCCCATCAGCGGGGATTACGTCGAAGCCCGCACCGCCAGCGTCTTCGCCGGAGCATGCCATTACAACGGCGAACTCGTCACCACGGGCAGGGACGCGGTGATGGCCTGGCAATTCAATTCCGGCTCATGGGGCAATGCCGATCTCTCGGGCGTCCGCGTGATGGCGGTCGTCTCGTCCAAAGCCAACCTCGGCGATGCAACCGCGCCGCGCAGCTCCGAAATCGTCATCGATACCTCCGCAACCAAGGCCCAGGCCGACGCCGTGGTCGATGCGATTCGCGCCCACGACGGCTCATCGCTCGGCAAGATCGTTTCCATCCGCCGCGCCTCGATCAGCTTCCGCCACGATGGCAGCGAATATCGCGTTGAATCCCCCGGCTTCGGCGCCATGGACGTTCAGGCCATGCCCAACGACGAATGCTGCAAGCAGCCCAATCTCGTCTGGTATTCCCCCCTGGTTCATCTGACCAATCGCAAAGTCGGCTACACCGTCAACGCCGCCTACACCGCCGGAACCCTCGGCGATTCCTGGCAGCGCGGCGATGAAAACGGCGCGTTCTACGGCGCCTTCGCGTTCTAAATCGCTTTCATTTGCTTCCCAAAGCCGGGGGATAGCCATCCCCCGGTCCGCGAACGCTACAAACCACCTGAATCTGGGCTAAGTCCCTCATCGGCATCGCAGCAACGACATGATGGCGAACGCCGTGCCGTACGGCTTGTGATAGTCCCACATCGGGTAATCCCACCAGGACCCGTCCGCCTCCTGTAGCGGAAGGATCACGTTCATGAGCTGCGGACCGTATTGCCGCTTGGCGTCGGCGCCGAGGCTTTCGATCAGGCAGGCCGCGTAGTAGTGGTCGAAGTAATAATAATATCCCGAAACCTGATACAGCGTGGTATGCGGGTATGGCCTTTTGCGGCCGTTCTCCAACGCGGCGTGTTCGCGGAAGAACGTGTCCAGACCCTGCCGGCAGGCGGCGTCGTCCAACTTCGGCGATCCCCACAGCCGCAGGGCATAATCCACCGCCACGGCGCGGCCGGCGCTGCCACGAACCGTATTGGCCGGCAGCAGGGGCATGTACTTGTAGTCCGTTCCGTACAGGCACGCGCCGTTGGGAAGGCGCATTTCGTTCAGCCGGCGTATTCCACGCGTCACGACCGCCGGCAGGTAATTGAACCCGTTTTGTTTCGCCTCATAGAGCGCCACCAGCCCCGCCGCGGTGCCGAAGCTGGTCGGCCCGCCCGCCGGCTTCTGCGCGCCAGCCTGGAAATCATAATAGTCCCACCCGCCGATGTACGTTTCGTATCGCTCCATCCGGTCCAGATTGAAGTTGATCGCGTCCCGGATCGGCGCTTCGTCGTTGGTCTTGGATTCCAGCGACAGCGCCTCGATGAGATACGCGTGCGCCCAGACGTTGTACAAAAGCTCCGGATCGGCCCGGCGAACGTCGGAATTGCTGACCAGGTATTCCACCCCGCGGTCGTGGGCCTCGTGCTCGCCCGCTTCCCGCAGGGCCATGACGCACAACGCGGTGACTGCCACTCGAAACGCATCGTGCGATCCGGGCACGCTCACCACCACTTCGTTCCCATGCGAAACCGTTCCCGTTCCCCACGATCCGTCCTTGTTCTGGCTCGATTCCAGGAACGCCACCCCGTCGGCGATGGCCCGATCCACCGGCCGCGCGTAAATCGCTTCCCGCGCCGCCGCAGCCGGCCCAGCCGGCATTGTCGCTGGCCCCGGCCTCGACGCCGCCGAACATCCCGCCAGAATTCCCGCCAACAGAATCGCCACGATTCGCATCGATCGCCTCATCGTGATTGAACTATTGGCCGCCGCCCGGCCGTTTGGCTTGAGTGAGCACCGCGTCGCCTTCGGCCAGCCCGGATTTGATCTCGATATCCTGCCCATCCGACGCGCCCGTCACGACCCGCCGAGCCTTCTCCTCGTTTGACCCGGGCATGGCGATCCAGACCTTGCTCCGCCAGACCGCCGTCGCCGGCACGAGCAACACGCCTTTGTGTACTCCCGCGCTGAGATTCACATCCGCCGAAAAACCGGGCGCCAGACGCGGATCAACGGATGGGAGATCGACGACGACGTTGAAGATCTGCTGCGGACCCTGGGCTTCGGTGACGACCGGCGGCGGCTCGCAAATGCCGTCGTAGGTGAGATCGGGCATCGCCACCGGCGCAACGCTGACTTTCGCGCCGGGCCGGAAATACCCCACCTCGTTCTCCGGACACTGCGCCGCCAGACGCAGCTTACCCGGACTGTACACGGTCAAAAGCACTTGATCCGCCTGTGCCTTTTGCCCGGGAGCCAGCACGTCGGGTTCGATTGCGTGCCATGCCTGGTGATCGAAGTTCCCGTAGACCACCACGCCGTCGATCGCCGATGAGACCGTAAAGAACCCGCGGTCGCGCTTCAGCAGGTCGAGATGCTTCTGCGCTTCCTCCTCCGCCGCGCGCGCGGCGACAAGACTCGTCTGGCGCAGCTCCCGCGCCTGCGTCTGCGACGCCCCCAACTGTGCAACCCCCACCGTCTGAACGTTGACGTTGTTCGACATCTGCTCGCGCTGAACCCCGGACTCGAATTGCGTGTACCGGTCCAACTCACCATGGTTGACCTTCGAAAGCTGCGTCTCCAGGTCGAGGATGCGCACCGCACGCTTCATGACGATGTCCGCCGTTTCGTTGGTCAGGTCCTCCGATTTGTACATCTTCCGCAGCTCGTTCAACTCGTCCTGGTCGTTTTCAACGTAGAAGTCGGCGATGCGGGCGCTCATCGATCTCATCAGCGACAGAATTTGCCCGTCGACGTCGTCCCAGCGCTTCAGCTCCGTCTGGGCATCGACGAGTTGCTGCTTGGCGTTGGCCATGGCCACGCCGTCCGACTGCTGGCCCAGGTTGGCATCCGCCTGTGCCTTGGCCAGGTTGGCTTGGGCGATGCGCAAATCGTTCGCCGCCGCCGCGACGGCCGCGTCGATCTTGTCCGTCTCCAGTTCCAGCAAGACGTCGCCCCGGCTCACTTTCGTGCCGTCGGCGATGGCATGTTTGATGATGAGTTCGTCGTGAAACAGCCGCGGATTCAGCCGAACCGCAAATGGCCCGGCCGGCTCGAAGACGCCCTTGAAATCCAGATCGAGCCGCAAATCGCCCCGGCGCACGACCGTGGTTTTTCCGGCATTGGCTTGACCGGCGGAGACATTCGTCGTCGGCGCCGTGGACGGCGGATCAGCCGCGCCCGTCGGGCCGGAGCCGAGCCAAACCGCCGCTCCGACTCCGCAAACCATCGCCAACCTACCCCACCCCCGACCGAAAACCGCAACGCTGTTCATGAGTGCCTCCCTTGGGCGGACCACAATTCAGACCGGTGGCGTAGCATAGTTCGCTCACCGTTCCTGTGGAATAGGACGCAATCGAATTGCGTTCGTTGCGGCAAAAAGCTCCGAGAGGGAAAAAGCGAAAGGAAAAAGACGTCATTTGTCATTGGTCATTGGTCATTTGTCACTTGTCATTGGTATCGCCAATCCCCAAATGTCCTGCAAATGACCAATGACCCCTGCCGCAGTTGGAATCTCGCAAACGCCCGTTATTTCTTGCCGAGCTGATCCCGGTAAAACTCGATCATCTTCAGCAACCCCTCCCGCCGGGGGACCACCGGGCTCCATCCCAAAATCTGGCGGGCCCGCGAAATGTCCGGACAACGCACGCGCGGATCGTCCGGCGGCATCGGATGGAACGTGATCTGGCTCGTGCTCTGCGGGAGCATGGCCAGGATGTCCTGGGCAATTTGCAGAATCGTGATCTCCTCGGGGTTGCCGAGATTGATCGGCTCGCAGAAATCCGATTCCATCGTCA
>JBEKXM010000242.1:0-7964 GCA_049512115.1 Tepidisphaeraceae bacterium
GGTTGGCCCATTGCCTGCCGGGCCGGGTGTTGCTACAGAGCGCGACCTGACACCGTGGCTGGCAACGGCTACGGAAACGCAGCAATTCGGCTGCCTGATGGAGATCAACGTTCCCAGCGAACTAGGCTCATACGACACATGGGCGCTGGCCACGCCGATAGCGGCGCAATCGGTGGAGGTGGACGTCCGCGCCTGCACGGGCGCGGCCCAGGATTTCCGCGGCAAAACCGTGATCGTCAAGGGTAAGAGCATTGCTCGGGGCGAACGCCATCTGCCGCTGCTGGTAGCCGAGCACATTGCTCCGGCCGACACAAACGGCAAAGCATTGCCCGATTCCGGCCAGCACGTGGCGATGGCGCCGGAGCCTGATCCGGTTACGGACCAATTCGATCCGCTGGTGCGATTTCAAGCCTCCGGGGACGCGATCACCCTATCTTCTGCCAAATGATTGGATCGCAGGGGCGTGCTCGCGCACCAACGGTGGCAGAACAAACCGTGCGCGAGTATGCCCACCCTCTCCAATCCGGCCATGGAATGCTGCCGCATCACCCCGGCCGAGCATCCGGCCAACATGCCGGAAATGTGCCGAAGGCTGGAGATCGTCCGGCATACCCTCGTCGGGGAGTCATCCTCTGTCTTGTCGAGCAAGCTGGCATAACAAGACGACCTGGCCGGCACCGCCGAATACCGGACGGCCCAGCGCAGGCGTGCGGCCACCGTTCACGGTGTAAAACATGTGAACCGGGATTTCCCATATGAACCTCTGCCGACGAACGTCGTCGGCAATTTTGCGTAGGATACCGAGGTTTGGAGTTTTGACGGCATTTACCAACACATGACCCAGCGCCAGCGATGAAACCGTAAGCGCGAATAGCGGTACCAACGCGGCGGGCACATGAGGTTAGCTGCGCATTTAGCCTCCTTCTGATTTGGACATGAGATCGACCACTTGAGGCCTTCAGTCCGCCTCGCTCTTTCAGGCTGTTTTCCGCCTTCGCATTCACGTCCGTCATGCTCGCGTTACCAAACGCCATCTGTGCCAGGATATATGCTGTGTCCGATGGAATCGTGGCGGTAACGCTCAATTGCGTCCATGTATTGGGGGAGATATATGCACTGTTGTCGGCGGCAATCGGGACGCCTGGAATGTTTAGCTGGGAGTAAGTCTGAAGATAGGCCGCGGGGTAGAACTGCAAATACACGGCGGCTGCCCCCGCGCTCGCCGGGTTTGCCGCGGTGAACGCCGGCCTGTTGAAGTACATGCTGAATGTGGCTGACGCACCGCCACTTTCGACGGCCGGCAGATCCGCGGCCGGGACCGCGATCAGTTGCCAGACCTGTGAAGTAAAGCCCGTACCCGGTCCAGCCAAATCGAGCATGTAGGGGTTACTTAGCGGCAGGATGCTTGCCGCGCTCGGGTAACCTATATCGCTCTGCCCCGCGTTGCCTGTTGCAACAATCGTGCCGCTCTCCGCACCCCATTGGCCCACGGTGTATCCCGACTCGTAGTTTGGTCCTGGGCTTGTGCTGACCAGGATATTGACGCCGCCGGGAAACAAAGGTGGAGCGGTATCGAAGCTGGGATTGCCCAATAGATTCTGGGCATTGGCCGGCAGAGCCAGCCCCGCCACCAACAGCGCCGCCACCGAGCAAATTCCGAATTTGAAAGGACTCGCCAGACGCCGACTCTTCCAAACCATTGACGTGCCGAACATAAAACCTCCTGTAAAAGGTATGGGTGCTGGTTACTAGCGCTGGTTTGTCAGCGTCGCCAGCCCTTCGCGGCGCCTGACCTGAAATGCGGATTCGTCCAACCGGCGAGTGCGCCTCCAACCTGGCCGGATCACCGGCCCCTTTCTTGCCAAATCCAAAGTTCATTACCTCAGCGCGCAAAATCTCCCTGAAGCGCGCTGCTCTAACTCATTTTTTTATCCGGGATGCAACAGACCGACGCGCAGGCAACGGTCAACGAATTGAGAATCTAAACTGCGCGACGACCTTCGAGCGAAAAACGGCTCGTTTCTCCCGTCTTCATTCTTGGCCGAAACAACAGCCCACCGAACAGCACCTTTCGCAATAATCGACATCAATATCCTCATTTGCGAAAGATTTAATTCGAGCTATATATAGCGCCACGCCGTGAATAAGCAAGCAGTAATTTTCTACTTAAAGTGTAACGGGCAACCGATCCGCGCCGGCGTCTTATCCCCTTCTCTTCGGCAACGCCAACAGACATTCCGTCGGGATACACTTGTCCGCCATCACGCAGAAGAGCCGGCACGGCGGCACGCCGGTATAGTCCGCGAGCATCTCGAAATGCCGACCGGAGGGAAAGCGCTTCCCACGCTCCCAGGAATTGACCGTGGCAATCGAAACGCCCAAGTCCGTGGCAACCTTCTTCAGCGGGACGTTTTCCTTGAGCCGCCAGTTGCGGAACGCGGTCGCAAAACTGGCGCGGATGTCGCAGCGGAGACGCGACTCTTGAGCCATGGCGAAAGTTTACCCGAAACTCGCGCCGCAAGGTAAGGACTTATTGCCAAAACGATCATCATCCGCGTCAAGATTATTCGAATGCGCCGTATGGAAATCTTCGAAATGGTACCAGGCACGGCGGCGGGAAAGACCTGTGGAGATTTTACGACGACGGCAGCGGCGGGCAATGTTATTCTGGTAATCGTTTGGCCGGCCGCGCCTACGCGCCGGTGAACGGACATAGATGCGGTTCACGTACCGGATACGCTTCTCCTGTCCGACATTTCCGTCCGCCCAATTGCCGCCGCACGCTCCCGGTTCAATGCACGTGCTGCAAGCCCTGGAGTAATCCATTCAATATCGCCTTTTTCGCGGCGTCTTTGATGAGTTGCGCGATCGTCTGATCCAGTTCCAGTTTCGGATGGTTCATGTCGCCCTTCATCGGCACGACGACTTGGTCGGGAATGTATTGCCGATCGTTGATGGGAATCAGATGGGCAAACAATGCCGTTGGAACGTACGCCGTCATCGGCGCGAACTGCTCGGTCGCCAACACCACCACGCCGGCGAAGCGCAGCGGCTTGTTCCGGTCGATCATCATCGTCGTATCTTCCGTCACTTTTCCGCGCGCGAACTTCACGTCGGCGTTGTCGATTTCGGCGGAGACGCTGGCGTTGCCGAACACCGCCAGCAATTCGCTGCCAAGCTGCAATTCCTTCACGGAATACTGCACCTCGGCGGTTCCCTTGTTCAGGGACGAATCCTGGGTCATCAGCCCGCTCAGGGGCAGACGGTCCACCTGCAAAACCGACACACTCACCAGCCCGCGCGCCTGCTTGGCGCCGACGAACGCGGGATTGTTCAGCACCTTGCCCAGGATATTCTTGGACATCGTCGGGTTGATCGACACGTCCTTCAGAATGTAATGCGGACCGGCGTCCGTGGCTCCGCTGACAGACAATAGCATCGGATCGGTCCGAAGATCGGCGGTGACGACGCCCAAATCCAGCGTCCCGCCGTTGCAAGTCGCCGGGTGCGGCGCATTGCTCCCTTCCGGTTGATCCGCATAAACCGTGCGCAGAATTCCACCGGTGAGATCGATCGGCAAATCGAAATTCCGCACCGTGATTCCCTGCGTCGAGACGCTGTCGATGGTCAGATAGCCGTCGGCCTTGAGCATGGCCACCGCCTGGCCGAACGGTTTGTCCGCCGGCAGGCTTCCGCTGACCTTGAACTGGCGTGATTGTTTTCCGCTGATCACCATGTCGGCGTAGGTCTTCTGCTGTTCGGGTGAAAGCAGCGGCTTGACGATCGGCCACAACTTGGCCAGATCGTAGGAAAGCCGCAGGGAGACGGGATTGTCGTCGGCGATCTGCCGCCGCAGCACGATGTCGTTGATCGTGCCGGAGACGCTCACGCCGGCGGCGGCGGTGGAGTTCAGCGCCAACACAATCGGATTTGCCTTGTCGATGAGGACCGAAAACGTCTTGAAATCGTAATCCAACGGATTTTGGATGGTGACGTTGTCCTCGGAAAACAGCATCGGCGCGGGCTCGCCCTTCGGTCCCGGCTGGCCCATCACGATAAACTTGGTGATCGCCCCCCCGCCGCGCAGATGAAGCCGCGGATCGGACGCCGACTTGGCAATCGCTTCATTTAGATTGAGTTGCCCCTGATATGGATACGAATTCGGCTTGGCTCCGCTGAAAGTTTCGGCAACCTTGGCCAACCGCGCAAGATCGCCGTTGATCTGAATCGCGGCTTGCACCGACATGTTGGCCGGATCGCTCAGATTGCTCACCACGATCGGTTTTTGATCGGTCAGCCCCACGGTCGTGCCGATGCCGGTATCCACCGACAGCGCCGTCACCGACGCCTGCACCAGTTGATCCATCACTGGCGTCTGCCCAGTCGCATCCGGCCGCGTATCCACCTGGGCCGATAATTGCGCGTTGATATCGTTCGGCCACGCCGTGGCATTGTTGCCCGATTTGATCGCAAGGTTATGAACCAGCGCCTCGGCGACATTGGCGGTTGTGGCATTGCCGGCGCGCGAAACGTTTACCTTCAGCGTCGCCGTTCCGCTGGTCACCTGCGGGGGCGCCGCCGCCACGATGACTTTTTCCCCGGGCGCGGGCGCCGCCGCCTGATTGAACAGCAGGTTCACCAGCGCATCCACTTTGGCCAGGTCCACCTCATCCGCTTCCACGTTGACCGATTGCAACTTGTCGAACAACCCGACCGGAACGAGCTTGTCGCCCTGCCGCGTCGCCAGCACGATCTGGCCGTTGGTAATGCTGAGCTTCTTGGCGAACGACGTATCCACGCCGACGGTCACGTCGTGAACCGCCGACATGTCGCCCTCCAGAGTCGCGACCGCAAGCAGATGCGCATTCTCATTGTTCAACAGCTTGCCGACCGTTAACGAATTCACCGAAATTTCCGCGGAGACTTTGTTTGCGGCCGAAGCGTGTTCCAGCCGGATCGTTCCGGCGACCAACCCGCTCTTAAGTTGGCGCAGCGACGCCATCTGCTCGGGCGGCAACACCAGCGCACCGAGAGACAATAGCTTGGGCAAATCCGCTTGCGCGAGTTGGATCGTTCCCGACGCGGCCATCGTGCCCGATGGGGCCAGGGCGAAATCCAGCGGCGTCTGCGCGTCGCCTTGTACCTTCAATTCATCTCCCATCTGGAAATAAAGCTGCGGCAAATTCGCGTGAATCTGCCCGCCGCCCGCCGACACCGACCCGCCGATCGCCAGCGTCACCGTCTGATTGTTGATCGGTGTGACAACCGCTCCCGAGCCCCGCTGCTCCAACGTCAGATTGGCAATCGAGAACGCCAAGGGCTTTTGAATTGTCAGGGTGGTCCCGTCGTAGGATGCCAGCATGGAGCCGGTCATTTTTCCGGACGTGCAGACCAGCAGATTTTGAGCGACCATTTGCACGACCGACGGCTTGGTCGCCGACCCCGCGCCCTGCGGCGTCTGCGGCATCACCAGCGGCAGCAGCGGCCCAAATGCCGATTGCAATCCCGCCAAATCCCCATCGCATTTCGTCAGCTCAATTCGCGGAACCGATACCGCCTCACCCACGGTCGCATCCGATGAAATCTCCATCGCCAGCAATGGGGCATCCGCGGTCCCCACCGCCGCTGTCACCGTCAGATTCTTGATCGATGCGACGTTCTTATCGTTCACCGCCCCACTTCCGGAAAGCACCACCGAAACCGCCGGCACGTGGGCCGTCTGGGCCGTTCCAAGTTCGTCAACCAGGGTCAAATCGGTCGGCTGGACCTTGATTTGAAGGGGCTCGTCGAAGCCAAAGCCGCTGTCGCCGAACCGGCCCTTGCCCGAAATCGTCAGGCTTCCGGCGGCGACGCGAACGGAATTGTCCGCCAGCCGCTGCACGAGCGTCGGCTGCTGGCCATCCGCGGGTTTCGGCACGAACAAGGACAGCGCCCCGCCGAATTCCTCCTGCAATAGACGTAAGTCCACGCTTCCCTGCGAGATCCCGAAAGAAGGAATCGACACGCCGTATTTCCCGGCGAGATTCACGTCGCCCCCAGCCGCGAAATTGATCGCGGGGGACTGGATCGCCACCGTCAGGGCATTGGCGCCTTCGACGAACACCTTGGCGGTGTGATGGAGAATCCCGCCGATCGCGGCCGTCAGCTTGGGATCGTCGATCGTGCGCCTACCGGGAATGTCGATATGGACGCCGGTTGCGCTAAAATCGGCGCCGAAGCCGACGTTGCTCTGGTCGGCCGTCAGATCGCCGTCCGTATGCGCATCGAACGCCACCGTGCCTCCCATCGCCACGTGCGAACCCGCCGGCGCGTGCAGCAGCGAATCCAGATCGATCACCTGGCTGATCTGCTGTTGAACGCTCTTCAGATCGCTGCTTCCCTGGAATTTGATTCTCCCCAGCGTTTCGCCGCCGCCTTGAATGCTTGCGAAGGCGCTGGTGAAGCTCAGCTTGACGTCGCGGACGTCCGGATGATAGCCCCCCACCGCCGTCAGGCCGGCCGTCGTCTCGATGTCGTTCAGGCGCACCGGCGTTCCGGCGTTGGTGCCGCTGAAATCCTTCAATTGGGTTTGCGTCGCGATGGTCGCCTGGCCGTTGGCCAACGTGATCGTGGTCTGGTGCAATAGCCGCCCGCTGGTCAGGCTCGTGCCCCGTTCCAGATGCAGGAGGTGCGGGACCTGGCCGACGAGTCCGGCGACGTTCAAATCGGCGGTGATTTTTATGTCGCCCGCGCCGGGAATGCTCGCCGTCTCGACCGTTCCCGAGGCCGGTGATTTGCCAAGACGCCCGGCGATCGCCTTGAGCACGTCCGCCGTCCCTTGCAGCGAATCCTGCGGAACGTCCGCATGCACCGTGATCTGGTCCGCCTGTGCCGCTTCTGTCGACTGAAGGGTGATCGGCATATCCAGTTTGATGGCCGCGTTCTTCCCCGCCGTCGAGGCCAGCGACGCCTTCACCCCAATCCGCACGTTCCGTAGCGCCACGGTATCCCCCGCAAGCTGCTTGCCGCCCGCCGTCAGGTCCGCAACGTCGATCCCCACGTCGGCCGAGACGTTGTCCAGCGTGTTGACGGTCGCGGTGATTTTCCCGTTCATCGTCCCCGTAACATCGAGATTCAAATGATACGAGTGCAATAACTGCGACACAGCGGCGAGATCGCCTTGCGAAAGCTCGATCGTCTGATTGGCCGCCAGATGATCGGCGTCCACCAGGTTGTTCTGAATGGCCGACACCGTTCCGTTGACCTTCACCAACACGAAATTCTTTTCATCAAGCTGAAGTCCCAGATCGACGCTGTCCTCGATGGGCTGATTGATGTCCTTGATGGTGACGTTCACGTTCAGCGGATTCTGCTGCGGGATCCCCACCGTCACCTTGTTCGGATCGTCCTGGAACGTTCCCGTCACGTTCTGGAGATGGATTGTCCCCTTGACGTTCGGCAACTTCGACGGCTGGTTGCTCGGCGGCTTGTTGCTGGGCTTGAGCGCTTTGAGGAAATTCAGTTCCCCCGCCGAATCGATGACCGCGTTGAAATCAACGCCAGTGATCGTGACGTTACCCAGGTCGATGTTCCCCGTCGCGGCCTTCAGGAGCGAGATCGGCGAGCTGATCTGGGCGACCGAAAGCAGGTGCTCGTTGTTCGCGTCGTCGAGCTTCACGCCTTCAATGTGAACTCCGCTGAGCCAGCCGAAGGACCAATCCTTGATCTCGAGCTTGCCGTTGAGCGCGCTGGTGTTGATCTGGCCGACGACGATGCCGCGCACCATCCCCGTGCTGAGGATCGACGGGGCGAGGACCACCAGCAGGACGATCAACACAACCAGTGCGATGGCGGTCTTGAGCAGGAGCCGGCGTTTCTTTTTTTTTGTGGGCTTGGCGTTGGATTGGGGATCGAACGGCGGTTGACCGGGTTTCCCCGTTGGATCGGGGTTCCCGGAATCAGAATTATTCTGTGTCATGTTCACC
>JBEKXM010000243.1:0-7015 GCA_049512115.1 Tepidisphaeraceae bacterium
AATTCGATTTACGGGGGCGGCGGGTTGAAGAGATAGATCGTGCCGTCGAGCACCTCGAAGGGTTTGGTCTTCAGGAAACGATCGTAGATGTCACGTTGAAGCTCGGGCGGCATGTACGTGCCCTGGAGGGCGACGGCGCTGATGGCGTAGACGGGGGGCAAGCCGGAGGTTGCTTTCTCGTCCTCTTGTTCAAGGTAGGCTCCGGGCATTGAAACGTAATGAATTCCATAATATCGAGGATCGGGCAGGGCGAATTGGCAAAGATAGAGTTGCCGGTCGGGATGTTCCCGCTGCCAACGGGCCAATGCGGGGAGGTCTTGTCCCCAATCGAGGTTGGAATCGCTGAGCAGCCGTAGGCCGCCGCGTGATCCGCCGGCGGCGACGTTGAAAAAGGGAAGGTAATCCGGATATGCCGCGACGGTTTCAGCGATCAGGCCGGCGAACAATAGAACCAGGACCACGCGGGTGAGTTTGGGACTTCGCCGGTGGGCCTGCGCTGCCATTATGCCCAGGGAAATGAAGAGAAACGGATAGACGGGGAATACGTGCCGCAGCCCGATGTTCAGGTTTCCGCGCATGGCGACGGTCAGATAGAAGATTGGGGCGACAACCAGAGCGCAAACGGCCCAGCGATCTCGCGCCTCGGCGGAGCGGCGCGCCGATCCGATCCAGAAGGCCACGGCGAGCATCAAGCCGATCAGCGTTGCCAGGGGCGTCTTGAACAGCATCGCAAGGGGGAAATAGTACCACCATCCCTGAACGCGAATCTGACCGCAGAGGAATGCGCGCCGGGCAAGGGAGGTTCCGTAGGTGTAGAGGAATCCGAAGAGCCACGCCTGGGGGAGCAGATGATGCTCATTGACGACTTTGCCGATGCGAACGATCGCGTCCGGTTTCCACTGGTCGACCCACTGCGCCAATTGAGCGTTGGAGACCGCGGCAGGCACGGGGTCTTGGCGGAGCTGCATTTCATTTTCGGCGATATCGAGGATCGGTTGCTTGAAATCGAATTTCACGCTGGGATCGGAACTTGGACCGAAGCGGAATCCGTAACAGGCCCAAATGGCGAAGTATCCGAACAGGATCGAGGCGACCAGGAGGCCAAGCGAAGCGGAGAATCGCCGGCGGCGGGTCGGCAGGGTCCAATTCAGGAACGGCCACGGCCGATTGATGACGCTCCGGCAAACCAAGGCGATGGCAAGGACGGGAATTGCGAGCAAGCCGGAGAATTTGGTAGTCAGGGCAACCCCGGCGAGCAACACGACGGCGGCGCAGCGGAGCGGGGTCGCGCGCTGCCCAAGGAGCCAGATGGCCCCCATGAGCAGGAGGAAGACGAGGGTAATGGGGACGTCATTTTTGATAATGGGGGAATGTGCCAGGAAATTGGGGTCGAAACAGAAGGCGGCGGTGGCGACGACGGCGGCGAGGGGACCGCGCAGCCGCCAGGCCCACCAGGCGATGGCCGCGCCCAGCGCGACGCCGAGCAACACCATTCGTTGGTGGGCGGCACGGAGGAGCTTGTCGGCATCAATGCCGGGGCTTTGATACAAGAGCTTATCCGAATACAGCACGGAGGCGGCGGGAATGGAATCGAGCATCCGATTCCACAGTGGAGATTGCCAATCCATGGGCAGATCGTTCTTGCTGGTCCCGGCGGCAACGTAGTATTTCCAGAGCGGGGGATCTTCGGGATTGCAGCGGAAATCGCCATAGTGGGTTTGGACCCAGGCGCCGATGAAATGGAACGGCTCGTCGAAGGCGGCGGATTTGCCGAGCCAGGCGGAGGAGGCGATGGCCCAAAACGCGGTCAGCAATCCAGCGCACGCCGCCAGGGCGAGCCATTTGGACCGGGACGAGACATCAGCAATTGCGGCACGATTCATTCGCTAGGGTGGATTGTACAAATAGATGCAATGGCCAAGAACGGCAATGGGGGTTTGGCTTTGGAGCTTGGCATAAAAATCCCTGTCCTGCTGGGAAATCCAGGGGAAATGAGCGGCGTTGGCGCTGATGGCATAGACTCGCGGGAGGGACGCGGAGGGGGTCTGATCGTCAGGCCCCTTGCCGCCGGGAAGTTTCACGTAATGGATATGGTAATAGCGCGGATCGGCCGATCCGAAATAGTTGAGGAACAACTGGTATTGGGGATTTTCGCGTTGCCACTGGGCGAGTGCGGGCAATTCCTGTCCCCAATCGACGTTGGAATCGCCGAGGAGGTTTGGGCCGTTGCGCCAGCCGCCGGCGGCGACGTTGAAAAATGGAATGAAATCGGGATACGCCAGGTACGTTTCCAACACCAGGCCCAGGAGGCAAAGGCCGATCAAAGCCATCGCGATTTTCCGGCCGCGCCGCAAAGCGTCGGCGGCGGTGATCCCAAGGAAGATGAAGAGGAACGGATAGACCGGAAGCACGTGGCGGATGCCCAGATTCAGATCGGACGCCATGGCGATGGCCATGTAGAGCGCGGGCATCAGCGACAGCGCGAGGAGGTCCCACAATTTGACGGCGGAGGCGCGGCGGAAAATCCAATACGCCGCGGACATCAGCAACGCGATGAGCGTCGCCAGCGGCGTTTTGACGGCCATGGCAATCGGGAAGTAATACCACCATCCGGACATCGAGGACTTTCCCAGCAGAAACGCCTCCCGGCCGGGCGCGGTGCCGTAGCTGAACAGAAATCCCTCGATCCAGGTCTGCGGCAGCAAATGGCATTTCCCCGCCCACAACGCCAGGCGAAAGAGGGCGCCGGGTTTCCAGTGGGCGGTCCATTGCTGGAATTGCTGGCCGGTCAGCGTGAACACATTGTAGGCGGCAAAGGCCTGGTGCTTGGCGGTGATCCGGAGCAGTTCGCTGAAATCGAACGTCTGGCTGGGATCGACGCTGGGACCGTAGCGAAAGCGATAGCACGCCCAGATGAAAACGTAGGCGACTAAACAAGAAGCGAAAGCAATGCAGGCGGCGACGGCCAGCCGTTTGGCGCGTGTCCGGGCCGTCCAGGTCAGAAAATTCCACGGCTCGGGAAGAAGGGCGCGAATCAAAAGGAGGATGCCCAGAACGGGAATCGCCAGCACGCCGGAAAATTTGACGGTAAGCGCCGCGCCCAGCGCCAGGGAAACGGCGATGCAGCGCCAAAGCGTGGCGCGTTGTCCGACGAGCCATGCCGCCGCCATGAACAGCAGAAGGACCAGCGCAATCGGCGCGTCGTCTTTGACGAGGGGAGCATGGGCGAGGAAATTGGGATCGAAGCAAAGCGCCGCGGCGGCGATGGCTCCGGCCGCCGGGCCGCGCAGCCGCCACGCCCACCACGCGATCGCCGCCCCCAGGACCACGCCCAGCATCAACATGCGCCCCCGGGCGGCGCGGAGTGCGGCAAGGGCGTCATTCCCCGGCGTGAAGTAAAACACGTCCTGAAAAAACAATCCTTCAACGCCGCGATCTCGAAGCATGTCGCTCCACTCGACGCCCGAGGTTGGCACTTTCAGATCGCTTTTGGAAGTTCCGAGCATGACGTAATAGCGCCAAAGGGGCGGGTCTTCGGGATCGCAACGGAAATCGTCGTAATGGGCCTGAACCCAGGCGCCCGTGAAATGCAGGGGCTCATCGAAGGTTGCGGATTTGCCGAGCCAGGCCGTCCAACCCGTGACGGCGAATGCGGCAAGCAGGCCGGCGATGATCACCAGGAACGGAAGCGAAGTGGGCTTTTGAATGGACATTCTGGCCAAGTAAGGTTCAGTTTGAAGCCCGGCCGGCCTGGAGCAAATCCAAAGGTTGCGCCAGGGCGACGTCCAGAGCCGGCCAGAGACTGGCGGCCAGCGAGACCACCACGACCGCCAGACAACCGCAAGCAACGATTCCCCAGGGGACCTGCATGGGGGGAGCGTACCCGAGCACGGCGCCGCTGAGCTTTCGCGCATCGACGGCGATTTCCAATCCCGCGGCAAGGCCGAGCGCCACGCCGACCAGGCCTAGCATGGCCGCCTCAGCGAGGATCAGTCGGAGCAGATCGCCGCGTCCCAGGCCGATGCCGCGCAGAACGCCGAACTGCCATCGTCGCGATCGGACGGAAGCCATGATGGTGTTGGCGACGCCGAGGGAAGCCAGCGCCATGGCGGCGACGGCGATGGTGCTGATCAGATCGAGCAGATGATAGAAGGCGCGTTCGATCTCGTATTTGATATGCCGGACGTCGCCGGCGATGAGGCCGCGGTCGCCCAGGTCTTTCTGGACGTTTTTGAGCAGGTCGGTTTTATCAATCCCTCCCTGAAGATCGGCGGCAAACAGGCGAGCGCCGGTGACGCCGAAATCGCTCTTGGCATCGTCGATCGTGCCGAACACGCTTCCGATCGTGCGCTGATCGAGAACATGGCCGAGATCGAACATGGTGATCAGGACGTCGGCGCCGGGCGACCAGACGACGGCGCAGATGGTGTAGCTCTGCACGCCGTTGACGGTGGTCAGGAGATTGAACGTATCGCCGGTCTTCAGGTGGTGGGCTTGACGGAACTCGTCGGTGACGATGATCCTGCGGGGCTTTTTCATTTCCTCGGCGGCGCGAACCTCGGCGGCGGCCTGCTGGTCCGGCGGAAGCGGATTGCCGTCATCGTCGCGGAAATCCAGTTGGATCATGTTGAGCGCTTGCTGGGGATCAACGCCGAAGAACATCGTACCAATGTTCCGGCCGGAAAGCAGGGAGGCGACGAGGAGATTGCTTTTGCTGTCGCCGGCGGGCGTGGTGACGACGACGGGCATGAGGGTTCCGGGCATGATGCCGGGAACGGCGGCCAGGGTTTTCTGGTCCTGCCAGGAGATCAGGTCGGGGCTCCAGATGAAGATGTCGGGGAACTTGTTGGGGATCTGCCAGCCGCCGATGAGCGTGTGGCCCTGAACCTGCATGGCGATGAGGGTCGCCAATCCGACACTGAGTGCGGCGCCGGTTCCGGCGGCGCGCCAGATGCCGGTGCTGAGCTGCTGCCGCAAGAGCCTGCCGGGGACGGCGAAGCCGGCGGCCAGCAGCGGCGCGACGGCCCGTTCGACGGCCCAGACGACCAACGGCGCCAGCAGAAAGAACCCAAAGATGATTCCCGGCAATCCAACGGCAAAATGTCCGAAAAATCGAAGGGTCTGGGCGGCGTTGAGCGGATCGGGATAACCGACGGTTTGCAGGAGCCGCTCGACGGGGCCGAAAAAAATCAGGGGATCGAGGGAAATCAGAACCAGGCCGAGAACGGCCCAGCGAAACCTCGGGCGGTTGGCGGCGGGGCCGGCGAAGGCGTTGAGGGCATCCAGCGGGCTGATGCGGGATGCCCACCAGGCGGGAAGAGCGCTGGCCGCCAGGGCCGTGGCCAGCGACCCACCGGCGGCGAAGGCCATCCCGGTAAAATTGAAGATCACGCCGGCGGCAAACAATTCCGCGTAGCGGTGGTAGAGCAGCCGCATCCACAGCATGCCGAGCGGAATGCCCAGGGCAATTCCCAGGCCGGCCAGGACGAATCCCTCAATGGTAACCAGTAGAAAGACCTGAGATCGGACGGCCCCGACGGCGCGGAGCATGGCCAAAGTCCGCTGGCGTTCGGTGACGCCCATGCTCAGAGCGGAAAAGATGACGAACATGGCGGTGAGCATGGAGACCATTCCGCCGAGATACGCGGCCATCTGAACGCCGCGGAGATTTTTTTCCAGATCGCCGGGATTTTGCCGCCGCATGCGAAGCTGGAGGCTGTGATCGACTTGCGCCAGGCGTGCGGTCCAGCGTTTCTGGAAGGCGTCGAAATCGGCCTTGGCGTGGAGATTGACGCTGATGGTGGAAACGACCGGGGGATTGTCCTGACCGGTGAAATGCTGGAGCGTTTCGATGGGGAGATAAATCGTGGCTCCCCGCTGGGCGAAGAAGAGCGGTTTGTGGACGATGCCGATGACCCTGACGCGGAGCGAAGGCTTGTGAAGCCCCGGAAGGTCGAGGTTGTCGCCGATGCTGACGCCCATTTGCTCGGCGGCGACCTGGTCCATAACGGCGTCGTTGCCGATGGAGGAGTTAAACCAGCGGCCATCGGTAAGATCGAGGGAATCGACCGTGGTATCGTCGGGCCTGCGAACGCCGATGAGCTCGACGTAGATTTTGTCGGGAGGCACAGCGCCGGCGGCGAGCCTTTCGGGGCTGCGTTTCGGGCCGGCGTGGCCGGCGGCACGGTCCATTTCGCGGTCGGATTCCAGGCGTCCGGAGACCTGGCGCACGTCCGGATCGGCCAGAAGCTGCTTGACCAGTTTCTCGGGCACGACCCCCTGCATCTCGTCGGTGGAGGTAATCATGGCGTCGGCGGCGCTCATGTATCGGTCGAGGAATTTCAGGGCCGCGCCTTGCATGGACTTGTATCCGCTGGTCACGGCAACCACGAGGCTGACCGACAGGGCGATCGCCGCCACGGTCAGCAGCATCCGGATTCTGCGGACTTTGAGACTGGAGATGGCAAGGCGAAGAAGAACCATGGGTACTCGTCATTTGTCATTTGTCATTGGTCATTGGTCATTTGTCATTGGTCATTTGTAAAGGCGTGGGCGGATTCATCCAAGACAGTCGGCATATTTGGCGGCCAATCCATGGGCGTTCATGCCGTCGGTCGCAAAATGGGTCAGAATCTGGCCGTCGCGGATGACGGCGACTTCCTGGGCATAAGCGCCGATCACCGGTTCATGAGTGACCATGACGATGGTTTTCTTGTGGATCAGGACGAGATCGCGAAGCAGTTCGCAGACGGAACGGGAATTGGCGCTGTCGAGATTGCCGGTGGGTTCGTCGGCGAGGATGACGGCGGGATCGGCGGCCAGGGCGCGGCCGATGGCGACGCGCTGCTGTTCCCCGCCGCTGAGGGAATCCGGACGATGGGTGCGGCGGTCGGCGATGCCGAGGGTTTGCAAAAGTTCCTCCACCTTGCGGCGCACGGGCCGGCCATTGGTTCCTTCCAACATCAGGGGCAAGGCGATGTTTTCCTCGGCCGAGAGGGTCGGAATGAGATTGAAC
>JBEKXM010000244.1:0-10468 GCA_049512115.1 Tepidisphaeraceae bacterium
ACCCCACTCTTTCCCGACAGAGTTATTGTTCCCGAAAATCCATCCAGCATTCGACCGTTGAATTCCTTTTTTCCGATCGACTTGGGAATTTGCGCCGCGATTTGCCGCAGCTCCGCGTAGATATCGCAGTTGCCGTTGATTGGCTCGGTTGAACGGCATGCCACATGGGCTTTGCTATCCAAGGTAATCGTGTCGCCTGTCTTGCCGTCGCCGATGATTATCAATCCGTCATCCGTTTCGATTCGTCCGCGAAGTCCTTCAACATAAAACCGGGCCGACTTTTGTGGCTCACGCTCCGCGGCCTCGACGATCTTGAATTGAATGGATTTCGTCTGCATGACTTGCTGCATGACATCCGCGAAAGTGATCTCCCCGCTTCCCCGGTAGACCAACCAGCTTCCGGCGATAATCGCAAAAAGCAGGGACGCCGCCATCAGCGCCATCTTTGCCCACTTCGTTCTTTGCCGAGGCGCCAACCGCATCGCCGCCACCGTGCGGCCGATCAATTCCGCCGACGGCCCGTCGATTGCCCGCGAATCGCGCAGATGCCGGGTCGCGATTTCCAGAATGCCGTCATCCCCGCCGACATCGTTGTTAGTCATGATAGCCTCCGAATGGCCGGCAAATATTTCGCGAGCCGGCCCTGCAATTTCGCGCGAGCGCGATGGCGCATCGACCAGACTCTCGGCAAACTCCTCCGCCGCCATCGCATTCCATGCCTCCCCTTCCCGGCTGGGATATTGTTCGTCGAGTGGCACTTGTTTTCGGCGAGCCGCCGATCTTTTGCGAATCCAATCAATCGCCCGCCGGGTGGCGATGCGCTTGAGCAATGCCAACGGATATTCGACGTTTGTTTTGCCTGCGAATTGGACGTACTGAACGAAGGTCTCCTGAAAACAATCGGCCGCATCCTCCCGGTTTTTTACAAGCCGGCAGATCGTCTGCCACACGGCCGGACCGTGTTGCGCAACCACCCTGTCAAATTCATCCATCAAGCCTCCGCAAGCGCTCGCTATGAATTCATTGTCGCCGTCGCTCGCCGGGAATTACAGGAATCTGTCGTCCTGGTTTGATTGGCCCAGAAAAAACCTCGCGCGATTCTTGACATTTCCGCTCTCCAGTGGTCTAATACTGTGTCTATGCATCCGGCGATCCTCCTTTCGACTCGACTTGCCCTGGCCCTTCCGGGCCTTGCTTGCGCGCGATCGTAGGACGCCTGATTTATCAGCGTGATTTCAAGGCCCTGCGATCAAAAATCGCGGGGTTTTTTTATTGGTTTGGTCGATTGTATTTATCTAAAGGAGCCTGCCATGGAAACCATGGATATCGTGCGAGTTTTCGACACCACCCTGCGCGACGGCGAGCAATCGCCCGGCGCAACCCTCACCCGGCCCGAAAAGCTCGAGATCGCCAAGCTCCTTGAATCCATGGGCGTCGACATCATCGAAGCGGGATTTCCCATCAGCTCCAACGGCGACTTCGAGGCCGTTCACGCCATCGCCTCGGAGATCGGCAAGAGCGTGGTCTGCGGGCTGGCGCGTTGCGTGCCGGCGGACATCGACCGCGCCGGCGAAGCCGTGCGCCCCGCGGCCCGCAAGCGCATCCACGTCTTCTGCGCCACCAGCAAAATCCATCGCGAGCACAAGCTCAAGAAGGGAAAGGAGCAGATCATCCAGATCAGCGTGGAATCGGTGAAACAGGCCAGGCAGTACACGGATGACGTCGAGTTTTCGCCCGAGGACGCCAGCCGGACCGAATTGGATTTCCTGGAGGAGATCGTCCACGCCGCCGTCGAGGCCGGCGCGACAACGGTGAATCTTCCCGATACCGTCGGCTACGCCACGCCCCGCACCTACGGCGAAATCTTCTCCCATCTGTTTTCCAAGCTGCCGATCCTCAAGGCGAAGAACATCATTCTTTCCTGCCATTGCCACGACGACCTGGGATTGGCCGTCGCCAATTCCCTGGCGGCGATCGAAAACGGCGCCCGGCAGGCCGAGTGCACCATCAACGGCATCGGCGAGCGCGCCGGCAATGCGGCCATGGAGGAGATCGTCATGTCGCTCCGCACGCGCAAAGACCATTTCAAGATCGACACGCGCATCGACGCCACCAAGATCTATTCCGCCAGCCGGATGGTCAGCACCCTCACCGGCCTGGTCGTGCAGCGCAACAAGGCGATCGTCGGCGAAAACGCCTTTGCCCACGAAGCCGGGATTCACCAGGACGGCATCCTAAAAAAGCGCGAGACGTACGAGATCATGGACCCGGCCACGATCGGAATCCCCGAGACGTCCCTGGTCCTGGGCAAACATTCCGGCCGGCACGCTTTCCGCGAGCGGGTGAATTTCCTGGGCTATAACCTGACCGACGAGCAACTCGAATCCGCATTCGAAAAATTCAAGGCCCTGGCCGACAAGAAAAAGGAAGTCTTCGACGAGGACCTGGAAGCGTTGGTGGATGAACAATTGGAATTGAAAGACGGACTGTGGGAACTGGTGGGATTGCAGGTCACGGCCGGCAGCAACACCATCCCCACCGCAACGGTGACACTGCGGGACACCAACGGCCAAACGGTTCAGGACGCCAGTATCGGCGACGGCCCCGTCGATGCCATCTATTCCGCCATCCAGCGGCTGACCGGAATCAAAATGGCATTGACCGATTACCGCATCCGCTCGGTGACCAAAGGCAAGGAAGCGCTGGGCGAAGCCCACGTGGAGCTGGAGCACAGCGACCGCAAAATCCGCGGCCGCGGCCTGAGCACCGACGTTCTCGAAGCCAGCGCCCTCGCCTACGTCGCCGCCGTAAATCGTCTGCGCAGCCTCAGCAATCGCGAGAAGACGGTCACGCAGCATTCGGGCTTGTAGGTTCGCTGCGTG
Source organism: Tepidisphaeraceae bacterium (assembly GCA_049512115.1). Classification (GTDB taxonomy): domain Bacteria; phylum Planctomycetota; class Phycisphaerae; order Tepidisphaerales; family Tepidisphaeraceae; genus PALSA-1353. The sequence continues at coordinate 2,883 of JBEKXM010000244.1, forward strand.
AAAGGTGAAACGGGGGTGCCCAATCTTCCGGCTGCCGAAGATCGGCCGGAGGACCGGCCGGCTCATTTTCGAAATCGAGCCGGCCGGTCCTCTGGCCGATGCTCTTTTCCAGGATCTTTGGGCGCACCCAGGTGAAACTGATCCACGATCAAATCGTTGACAGCCGCGCGACTGGGCGTTAGCTTTGCTCCATCTCCCATTCGCGGCAGTGGTGGGGAAGTCCAGAATTAAACATGGCTCAAGCCAACTACGCTTATCTTGTGTAATCTCGTCAAAAGCAACGAACCTTAGGTATCCAGTGCGAATTCTCGTCTCGACGCTATAGCCAGCAGTTAAAGGAGAGCGTGTGCCCCGCAAAATTCTTCCCCTCTTAGCATGGTGTCTGGTATCGCTGGCATTGCCGTTTCGAGCGCTGGCTGACGACCCCTTTCCCGGCGACTTCACGGGGCCAAACCTTTCCATCGAGATCGTCGCCGAAGGCGGATCCTACACCGGCACGATCCATCTCGGTCAACAGGTTTTTCCCTTCAAGGCCCAAGCCAACTCCGGCCAATTGGTCGGCACGTTCACCAGCAACGGGCACGGTTACCCCTTCACCGTTAGCGTGTCGGGCGACAACCTCACGTTCAGCAGCGGCGCCAGGACCTACCAGCTAAGCCGCAACGCACCCGCCTCGTCTGGTGCTCCCGCGGGATATGGCATCGCCGCCTCCACCGACGCTGGAAAGGCCTGGGTTACCAAAAAGCCCGGAATCACCACCGTCACGGCTGCCCTCGAGGCGACCCTGCCCGATCTGTCCGCATTCTTCGGCGGCAAACTCGTCATCCAAGGCGCGTTCGAAGATACCAAGGACCATCAATCCGGCGGCGCCTCTTTCACCGCAACTCTGGCCAGCCAGCCCATCGTGGGCCTGATCACCTGCAAACTCGGCGACAACGAAGCCAAGATCAGCGTGACTTACTGTCTAGCCAGCGCCACGCCGGCCGATTGGGCCAAACTCAACGCCGCCGCCACAACGGTCAAGCCGCCCGCCCCGACGGTCCCGCTGACACGGTTTGATTTTCCCGACGGCACCGGCTCGGTCGGTATCGCCAACGGTTGGACGCTCAAAAGCAGTTCGGTGGTCGATCCCCTTTACGTCACGGGTCCCGCCGACCAGAGCATGGGCGCGGCCGGCCTTTGGTGGATCAATGTCGTAAAGCCAGATTCGCCACGAATCCGCCAAGCTCAGGAACAGCGGAGACAATTGGAGGACAGCTACCGAAGAATGGGCATGCAGCCGCCCCCGGCTATTCCTATTACGACTTTGTTCCCCGTGGTCGCCCCGTTTAGCGCCCCCGACCAGGCGCTTCCCGTGGTCATGCCCCAGTGGAACGCGTTTAAGGCCGCGCATAACCTGGAGGTGGTTTCCATCGACCGCATCACTTCCGTCAAACCGCTTCCGCCCGCGGAGCCCCACTGGATAACACAACTTCTCGAATACGACACGACTAAGAACGTGGACGGCGTCCCCAAGCACTTCCGGGCCAGATGCACGTGGAGTTCCGACCCCCCCGGTCCCTATATGTCCGACCAATGGGCACTCTCCCCCATGGGGAACATGACCGCGCCCCAGGATACTTTCGATAAGGACCTCATCACCATGCAGGCCATGGGCCGCTCCCTCAAGATCAATTGGGACGCTTATTTCAAAGTCGATGAGGAGCGATTTGAGGCTCGCTTGAAGGCCAATCAAATTGCATTTAACGAGCGGCTGAAGGATCAGGAGAGACAGCGCGTGGAGCGGATGAAGGAGTTCGAGGAACACCAGCAGCAGGTGCGCGACGACGAAAACCAGAAGAGCCGCAACGCCGACGATTGGATTGAATATGCCGGCGGATATCGCACCGTCATCGACACGCAAACCGGCGAGCGCCGCCGCGTCGATCTCAGCAACGTCAACGGCATCGTCGGCGCCCTGAACGAATCGGCCAACGATCCCCACCGCTACGTCCAAATCCCCCTTCGCGACGAGCGCAACCCGGTCAACTAATTCCTAACCGTGAGGCAAGCCATGCAAGAGGGTATTCCAAATCCGCCCGCCGGCGACCAGCCCGCTCCCGCGCCCGGGAAACGAAAGATGCCGCTCTGGGCGCGGCTTGTCGTCGGTCTGGCGGGAATCATTGTCATCATCAGCGGCCTGTACCAAATCTTTGGCGGCCCCGGCGGTCACGATGCGGCATACGGCAAAGACTCCATCACTTACTACCACGACGCCACCCGCTCCGATGCCGATGCGCTGGCCAAGGCACTCAAGGATGCTGGCTATTTCGGTAGCAACCCCGATGGCGTAACCGTACTGCTGGACAAGAAAGGCGATGCCATCACCCTCAGCTTTGTCATCAAGCCTGAAAAGGCGGACGATCCCGATACTAAAAAGGCTTTGCATGACGTGGCTGTCACCGTCTCCAAGTCGGTACCCGGGAAGTTGACGGCCATCAAACTCGTCGACCCGGAGTTAAACGAAAAACAATCCTTGGACCCCGGTCCGACCGGCTCGCCGGCCGCCAGCCCTGATGTCCCCAAGCCGGTCACGGCGCCATTCGCCGGCAAGTTCTCCGATGGCAAAGTCACGGTGGAATTGTCCGAATCCGGCGGGGCTTACGTCGGGACGATATCGCTGGGCGATACGAAATACCCGGCCAAGGCGAGCGTCGCCGGGCAAGGTTTGGCGGGAACCTTCACGTCGAATGGCGGCGAATACCCCTTCACGGCCACGCTGGACGGCGATCGCCTGATCTTCGTCACCGGCGGGAAAACCTATACGCTCAGTTCGGATCACCCAGGTAAATGAACGGCGCCCAGAAGAACGGCTGGGGGTAGTCCTGCTTCAGTTGTTTGCGAGCCGCGGTGAACGCAGTGAGCTTGTTGGCTGCGGGCGATGATTGCATGTCGCGGTAAAATTTCTGCATGAGTTCGGCGGTGCTGGCATCCTGAACTTCCCACAAGCTGGCGACGACGGCGGGGCTGCCGGCGTACATGAATCCCCACGGCAAGCCGAAGACGCCCTCGCCGCTCATCGCATTGCTCCGCTCGTCGAGTCCTTCGGAATCACAGGCGCTAAGCACGACCAACTCCGTTCCCGCCAGCCTGCCCCACCAGTGGTCGAACAAATCCTGAAGCGTGAGCAACCCCGTATCCTGCGGCGTCATCACCGCCGGCTGGCTCAGGACGACGCTGCTGTAGATCGCATTCCGGCCCGGTTCCACGAGCCCGTGGGTCGCCAGATGAAGATATCGCGCGCCTTTGGCCGCGTCGGCCAGGCGCTGGCCGGTCGCATCCTCACCCAGCAGCACCACCACCGGGTCGTCCGACCGTGGTGCGTAGGGTTGGCCGGTCAACACCTGATAAATCCCCTCGACCTCCTGTCGCGTCCCCGGCAGCGGCGTCAATGCGCTATAGCGGGTCAGGCTGGCGTCTCGCATGGCCACCGCCACCGGCGCCGGCGCTTGCTGGTCCCGACGCGGCGTCAACCGCGTCGCCAATTCCGGCGTCATGTCCGTCAATTCCACGCCGGGCGCTGCGTCCAGCGGCAGCTCGCGTTCCAGCATTTGCCCGTCGAGCCAGAATTTCAGCTTGGGCGTTTGATCGAGCTTTCCATGAAAGTGCAGCAATTCCAGCTTGTCCACGGCGCCGTCAAATTGATCCTTGGAGGCCACGCTAACCGGACCATACGCGACAATGACCGCGCCGTTGCGCAGGCCGATCGCCTCCGCGCTCGATCCGGGCTGGACGCCGGTGACCATCGCGCCGGAGGGCGGCGGCGGCAGGCGCTGCTGATCGGCCGCGTTGCGCTGCAATATCGGATCGCCCAGCAGCACCGCCTGATGAACGTAACTTTTCTGGCCGCGCTCCGGCTCCTGACGACGAAGTTCCAACAGTGCCGCGGCCGATGGGCCGTAACAAAGCAGTGGACCCTTGTCGAGCCAATAGACATTATCCCTGACCTGCGGACCTTGCGGTTTCTGCACGATGAGCATTTCGAGCGGCAGCCCGCTCATCGCCGCATCGGGCACTACGTAGACGAGTTGGTCATCTTTTATCTCGTTCCATACCTGGTCGGGGATCAATTGGCGGAAAAGTTGGTAGCCGGCGGCCGCCATGTCGTCCTGGGGCCGCGTGGCCGCATCCCTCTGGGCCAGCCTGACCCCGCGGACCGAATCCATGCCGTGCCGCAGCACGTCACGCCGATAGTTGCCGATCAACTGACTCAGCGCCCAGCCCGAAAGCCGGGTCTTTCCATCCGGTTGAGTCAGATAAGCGCCGGTGATCGGCTCTCCGGAAGGCCCGATGACCAGCACCACCGCATCGTACGACGTAATCGAATACATCAGCAGGTGCTGGTGCGGCTGCAAGAGCGACTGAATCTGGACCGAAGTGGTGGCTTCGGTGAAGGTCGTTCGGCCGGCAAGATTGAATTTGCGGCGGTGGGCATCGGCATATTGTTGGCAAGCCAGGTTTAGTTTCGGGAGCAGTTGTTTGATTTCGGCCAGTCCCTCATCGCTGTTGAGCGCGCGGGCGTGGTTGATTTGCGATGTCAGTTGCCGGACCTGATTCTCGGCGACGGTCACGGCCGTCTTGGCCTCCTGAATTTGCTGCAATTCCTGCGTGTCGTTGGAGAGCGCGGCCTTCTTCTCGATCGGGTCGAGCAAATCGCCGTCGGTGAGGCGCTCGCCGCGCTCGAGGATGTCCAGCAAACTCTTGGCTCTTCCGCGATCCAGGTATTCGGCGGCGGAATCGGCGTGCTTCAGGGCCAGTTCCACCCGGACCATACCGCAGAACGGGTCCCAGCCTTGATTGGCGCTCATGAAGCCCATGCGATCCTGATCGTCGCCGCCCAGCGCGGCCCTGGCTTGTTCAAGTGCGTCGATTGATTCCTCGAAGGCTTTGGCCGCTCCGGCGGGATCGCCCGTATAAAGCAGCAGGCTCCCCAGAACGCTGCTATAGCGGAACAAAGCGGGACTCTTGAGCCGTTCGGCCATCTGAACGCTGGCTCGGGCCAGCGGCAGCGCTTCGGCGGCGCGGCCCAGAACGGCCAGCTCAAAAGCGACATCGGTCATGCTCGCGGCAAGGTCCGGGTGGTCCTGACCGCCATAGATGTGGCGTCGCATATCCAAGGCGGCTTGATACATCGGCAAAGCCGCCCCGGCGCGACCCAGACAGCCGAGACAATCGCCCACGTTGTTGAAGCTGTCGGCCAGGTCCGGGTGATCCTGACCCTTATATATGCGGCCCCGCATTTGCAAAGCGGCCCAATGCATCGGCAACGCATCGGCGCTGCGGCCAAGGGCATCGAGGCAACCGGCCACGCTATCCAGGCTCTCCGCAAGGTCCGTGTCATCCTTACCCTCCGCCAGCCGCGACCGCATTTGCAAAGCGGCCTGAAACATCGGCAGCGCTTCGGCCTCGCGGCCAAGACCGCCGATGCATTGGGCAACGTTGCTCATGTCGGTCGCCAAATCCGAATCATCGACGCCGTTACACAGGCGTTTTTCCATGTCCAGGGCCGCCTCGTACATCGGCAATGCTTCAGCACTGCGACCCAGGTAATCAAGACAAGAAGCCAGGTCATTGAGGCTGGCGGCGAGGTCCGGGGCATCGCGCCCCCCGAAGATTCGCCGCCTCATTTGCAGCACGGCCCGGTACATCGGCAGGGCCTCATCGCTACGGCCCAGGTCGTCCAGGCAACCCGCAACATTTTCCTCGCTCTGAGCGACGTCCGAATGATCCTGGCCTTTGTAGATTCGCTGCCGCATTTCCAATTCCGCCTGGTAGAGGGGCAAGGCTTCGGCGCTGCGGCCGAGATGCTTCAGGCATAAAGCGACGCGGTCTTCGCTCTGCGCCAAATCCAACCGATCCTGGCCCCCGCAGAGGCGGCGATGCATCTCCAAAGCATCCCGGTACGGGGTCAACGCCTCCTGATAGCGTTCAAGGGCTTCGAGGCAGATTGCCAGGTCCTGCAATTCCACGACCACGCTGGGATCGTCCTTGCCCTTATGAGCGCGCTGCTGAATATCCAAGCCGGCCCGACAATATTGCAAAGCCTCCTGGTTGCGATCCAGGCAATGAAGACACCAACCGACGTTGCCCGTTGCGATTCCCAACTCGTCCCGGTCCTGGTTCTTGTATAGCCGTTGGTACATCTCCATCACCGCGTGGAATTTGGGCAGCGCTTCCTCCGCACGATCCAAACGTACAAGGCAGGATGCCACGCCGGCCAAAGTCCGGGCGACGTCGGGATCATCGCGGTCGCCGTAGATTCTTTGATACGCGTCGAGCGTGGCCTGTCCCTCCGTCAAGGCGCGATCAATCTGTCCATTGTTCCAAGCGCCAAGGGCGGACGCCCAATGGGCGCGGGCCTGGGCGAGGGCGGCGTCGCGATCGCTGGAGATCTGGGTGGATGGAGCGGTTGCCGGTTCAGATGCCGACGCAATAGCGCCGACTGCGCCGAACAGCGCGATCGAAAGTGCCGCCTGGAACAGCACCGGAATCCTCCGTATCGTGCGCACGTTCGCGTCCAAAACTGCCTGGCGATTCAACATCTCCAAGAGCGCATACTTCGGCATCCGTGAGTTAGTATAGACTGCGTTCCCGATCAAGCCCAGTTCGCGGTGGGCGGCGGTGACGATCGAACTCGAACCGCGTCGTCGACGACCGCAGTTTGTTGACAAATGTCCAACTGACTTATTCTGGTCACTTCGACGAAATTCGCTTGGGATTTTTTGGTCGGGATAGAGTATGGAGCGTCTATGGGGGCGACAAATCTTGCTATTTTCCTGCAACGCAATTAGCCTTGCCGCATGATGTATTGCAAATCGGGGCGGCTTGTTCAGCGCTGCATCTTTGTTTGGGCAAATCTAAAGTTTGGAGGCATTTTATGAATCGATCGCATTCGCGGATTTGTGGGAACTTTTTACGAGTCGCTGCGTCAATACTGATGGCGGGGGCTGTCGGGTGCTCCAGCAGTTCCGGACCTTCTGCCGCTCAGGTGCCGGCGAACACTATTCCGCCGTCCGCCAGCTCCGTGCGCGGACTTGGAGTTTTGACCTCGCGGTCAATCTCGGCCGGCGGTGATGCGACCGCTGTCAATGAGCACTCGCTCACCGGCGGCGCAGCTGCTCGCGGGTTTGATTTTGGCGATAACCCCCAGCCCGCCGCCGGCGGCGGCACCCTCACGATGGAAACACTGGGGCAAATGCTTCAGAGCATTGGCGGCAATCCCCAACTGCAAAACAACGTCTATGTTTACAGCATCAAGGATGAATCGGGTCTCACCTATCCGTTCGGCGTCACCTTGAGCCAGGACCAGAAGGCCATTTACATGGTCGTTCCGATGTTTAACGTCGACCCGCAGGGATGGGCGTCTCAGGATTCGCTTTTGAAGCTTCTGGCGGCCAATAGCAGCATTTGCCCGGCATCGTTCGGCATCCTGGACCAAAAGTTGTTCCTGATGCTCGGGATCGCCAATACCAACGTCAATCAGGACCTCCTGAAACAGGCGATCTCTTACGTCTTCGAGACCGTGCACAAGACGCAACCGCTCTGGG
>JBEKXM010000245.1:0-9825 GCA_049512115.1 Tepidisphaeraceae bacterium
GTCCTGCATCAGTTGAATCCGCGGGTCCGTCGAGCTCGAAACCCGCGCCCGCGAGATGATCGCCAGCGGCAGCCACGTCGCCACCACGCCGATCAGCGCGATCGCCACCATCCAAAACGGCGGACGCGGCAGCCGCGGCATCGGCAACTCCACCGGCGCGTAATACGTCGGGCCGTACTGCGGCTCCTCCGTCGGTTGCGAACTTTTCGATTCCTCAGACATCCATCAATCCTCTATGCGCTCAATCCTCTATCCGCTCCACCGCGATCGCTCCTACCGATTTCAGAAATTCCTCCGTCTTCTTCTCGTCAAACTGAGAGTCCGATTCGTCGATCCAGATGAAAAACTTGTCATCCGTCACCCGCCGGAATCGGGCGCTTTTGAATATCGGATTGTAGAGCAGCGGCAGCCGGTTCAGCCCCAGCATTCCAAACACCGCCGTCAACGCCGAGAACAACACCGTGCATTCAAAGATGATGGGAATGTTCGCCGGCAAGCTGAACATGGGTTTGCCGCTGACAATAATCTGGTAGTCGAAGGCATTGCAGAACCATTGCAACGCCAGGCCCGCAGCCAGACCCGTCAGCCCTCCGCACAGCACCAGCCAGGGCAGAATCGTCGGCCGGATTCCGATCACCGCGTCAATTCCATGGATCGGAAACGGGCTGTGCACGTCCCAGACCTTGTACCCGGCCGCCCGAGTCTTCTGCGCGGCGGATACCACGGCGGAGACGTCCGCGAACTCCCCAAGCAGCCCGGTCAGCACCGGCTCCGTCGAGAGCATCAACTCTTCGCCGTGCGCGTCCTGCGTCTCTTTGAGTTCGGTCGACATAGAAATCCTTACCGATTCTTCAGCCGCGGGGCATCCCGATCCGGATCGAGATGCTCGTCCGGACGGTAATCCGTCCGCTTGGCATCCTCGCCGTGCAGCTCATGGGCATGCGCATGCGCCTGCGGCATCACCGTCTTGATTTCCGCGATCGCCACCGTCGGCAGATACCGGCAGAACAGCAGAAACAGCGTCATGAACAATCCGAAACTTCCCGCCAGCGTGCACAAATCCACCCACGTCGGCCAGAACGCGTGCCAGCTCGACGGCAGAAAATCGCGCGTCAGCGAGGTAATGATGATCTCAAACCGCTCGAACCACATCCCGGCGTTGCCCAGGATCGCCACGATCCACAGCAGCAGCATGTTCGTCCGGACCTTCTTGCTCCACAGAAGCTGCGGCGCCACGACGTTGCAGAACGTCATCATGCACCAGCTCCAGCAATACGGACCCAGGGCGCGGTTGTGGAACGTAAAAGCTTCGTGCGGATTGCCGCTGTACGCCGCCACGAAAAATTCCGTCATGTACGAGTATCCCACCATCATGCTCGTCGCCAGCGTGATCTTGGCCATGTTGTCCATGTGCCGCATGGTGATGATGTCCTTCAGCCCGAACAGCGCCCGTGCCGGAACCGCCAGGCAGATCACCATCGCAAACCCGCCGAAGATCGCCCCAGCCACGAAGTACGGCGGAAACACCGTCGTATGCCAGCCCGGAATCTGTGATACCGCGAAATCGAAGCTCACCACCGAGTGCACCGAAAGCACCAGCGGCGTCGCCAACGCCGCCAGCAACAGATACGCCCGTTCGTACCGATGCCAATGCCGGCTCGATCCGTTCCATCCCAACGCGAGAAGCCCGTACACCACTTGCTTGATCCTGCTCTTGGATCGATCCCGGAACGTCGCGATGTCCGGCACCATCCCCACGTACCAGAACAGCAGCGAAACCGTCGCATACGTTCCCACCGCGAACACATCCCACAGCAGCGGCGAGCGGAACTGCGGCCACAAATTCATCTGGTTCGGAATCGGGAACAGCCAATACGCCAGCCACGGCCGGCCCACGTGAATGCCGGGGAACAATCCCGCGCAGCAAACCGCGAAGATCGTCATCGCCTCCGCCATCCGGTTGATTCCCGTCCGCCAGTTCTGACGGAACAAATACAAAATCGCGCTGATGAGAGTTCCGGCGTGACCGATCCCCACCCAGAACACGAAATTCACGATGCCGAATCCCCATCCCACCGGCTGATTGTTGCCCCACACCCCCACGCCCGTCAGAAACAAATATCCCACCATCGCCCCTAGCAACCCGAGCAGCGACAGCGAAATCCCCATCCCCACGTACCATGCCTTGGGCGGTGCCGGCCGCTCGGCAACGCCCGCCACCGTCGCCGTCACCGCCGCGAAATCCTTGTTCCCCGTCACCAACGGCGCACGGAACCGCGGATCGTCCGTCGTATTATCCGCTTCGATTTGACTGGCGATGCGCATGAATTCGGTTGTCGGAACGCTAGCCATCTTTTTTCGCCTTGCTCTGTAAAGCCCGCGGAGCTTGCTCCGCGGGGATTCATCCCTCCACCGGATTGCTCACCTTGGCCAAATACTTGTTTCTCGGCTTGGTCGCCAGCGCCTCATCCAGCAGCCCATACGCCCGCGGATCGTTATGTGAACGCGAAACCTTCGACTTCCGATCCTTCAAATCGCCGAATATGATCGCCTGCGTCGGGCACGCCTGCTGGCATGCGGTCATAATGTCCCCGTCGTTCAGCTTTTCGCCATGGGCCCGCTTGGCAATCGTTGTGTTGTGAATCCGCTGAATGCAGAACGTGCACTTCTCCATCACCCCACGCATCCGAACCGTCACTTCCGGGTTGAACGTCATCTGCCTGACCTTCGGAACCTCCTCAAGCTGCTGCTGATCGGGAAGATTCAGCCACGGTTTGGGATATTTGTCGTGCCGCGGGTCCTGGCTATGCCAATCCAGGTAATTGAACCGCCGGACCTTGTACGGGCAATTGTTGCTGCAATATCGGGTGCCCACGCAGCGGTTGTACACCATCACGTTCAGCCCCTCGGTATCGTGAACCGTCGCCCCCACCGGGCAAACCTGCTCGCACGGCGCATTTTCGCAGTGCTGGCATGCCAGCGGCTGGAACACCACCTCCGGATTCGGATCGTCCGCATCACCCTTGAAATACCGGTCGATCCGAATCCAGTGCATCTGTCGATTCTTCAGCACCTGGTCTTTGCCCACGATCGGAATGTTGTTTTCCGCCTGGCACGCCGCCACGCACGCATGGCAGCCAATGCACTTGGACAAATCGATCGACATCCCCCAGGCGTGCGCGCCGGAAGACTCCTCCTGCGGCGCCTCGTAAAGCTGAAGCGGGACACTTTTCTCCGGCGGTTCCCTATCCTTTTTCCATTCCTTCAGCGTCATCTCCTGGATGACTTCCGCGCTCTTGTATTTCTCCCCCACCTGCGTCTGCCGCATCTCGATGCCAAGCTCGTCGATCAGATGATGGTCCTGCGTCGTCGCCAGCTCGTAATAGTCCCCCGTCTTGTTCACCTGCGCCGGCGCGAAGAACATCGCGCCGCGCGTCCGCAGTGCATAGGTGTTGACACCAACGTCCGAGCCAATGTGCTCCCCCAGCGTCCGCCCATATCCCAGCGCCAGCCCGATCACGCCGGCCGGCTGCCCCGGCAACACGAACGCCGCGATCTTCACCGAACTGCTTCCCACCGTGATCTCCAGCACGTCCCCGATCCCGACGCCGAGCGTCTCCGCATCCTTCTTGGAAATCAACGCCGCGTTGTCCCACACGATCTTTGACAGCGGATCGGGGATCTCCTGCAACCATCCGCTCGTGGCGAACCGCCCATCGTACAGCTTCGAATCCTGGAGGAATCGAACCTCGTATCCCTGTACGGTGGGAGATAGTTGCGCCGAATGGAAATTGATGCCACCCGATATTTCCTTAAATCCGCTGTTGGCGATCAGTCCATCGTTCAGCGCCCTTCGCCACGCGGCATCATCCATCTCCGCGAACGTCTTGCGCACAATCGCGTCGCTTTCCGTCTCCGGCTCCCCGGCAAGAAACGCCAGCACCTGATCGCTCGTCTTCCCCCCATACAGCGGCTCGATCAGCGGCTGACCGATGCTGAGAGTCCCATCCCACGCCCGGCAGTCTCCCCACGCTTCAAGAAAATGCGCCCGCGGCACATGCCACAATGCCGCGTGCGACGTCTCGTTGTCATACAGGCTCAGATGAATTGACGTCCCCGCCAATTTCATGGCCGACGCGAATTCCAGATCGGCCGGCGCATCGTATGCGGGATTCCCCCCCAGAATCACCAGCGTATCGATCTGCCTGGCCTTCAATTTATTTGTCAAATCCGCGATGGAATCGAAATGGCTTGTCGCCCGATCGCCGTCCGGCTCTTCCACGAGCGTCAGCGTCGATCTGATCGCCCCGATCTTCTGGTTGATCGCCAGCGCCAGCGCGTGCAATTCCGGCTCATGCTCCGGACCGACCAGCACCAAGCTCTTGCCGGGGTTGTCCGCAATATCCGCCAGAAGATGCTTGATAAACGCCTCTTCCTCGGGCGCCAACGTCAAATCCGCTTCCCCCCCACCGAGCCGCGCCGCCAGCACCGATAGGATCGCCCCAATCCGCGACGGACGCACCCCCAGCCGGCAATCCGCCACGCTTCCCGAGATCGTCATCGCGCTTTCGATGGCGTAAACCCGGCTCATTTGCCTCTTCGCGTTCGGGCGATTCGACGCCCACTCAAATGCGTGATGCACATGCGCGGGATGCGTCCCCAACGGATCGGCATCCAGCAACACCAGCACCATCGCCTTGTCCAGATGCGCCACTTGCCGCGCCGGCCGGCCCAACGCCAGCTTCGCCCCGGTGATTTCGTTGTCCCGGCTCAGAGGCTCATATTCGAAAAATTCAGCCTTTGGGAACCGCTTCAGCACCGCCGTCTTCAACCGGGCCGTCGTCACGCTCGAGGTCGATTCACCCAGAATCGCCAAACCCTGGCCCTGCTTGGTTGTCAGCGAATCAATCGTCGCGCTCATCGCGTTGGTAAACCGGCTCCAATCGCTCGCCACCTGCGTGCTTCCACTGCGGTTGATCGCCGCCTGGCTCCGGTCCGGATCGTAAATCTCCAGGATCGACGCCTGCGCCATCGCATCGGACGCCCCGGCTCGATTCGCCACCGTCTGTGAATACGGATGCGATGGATTCCCCTCGATCTTGATCGGCCGCCCGTCGAAGCTCGTCACCAGCAACGGACTGCCCACCCCGTTGATTTCCATCGCCGTGGCGTATTGCTCGGGACCCCCGGAAGTTCGATTCGGCGGATTGCTCGTGTAGGGCGCCAGCTTCTCCTGCGGCCAGCGGCGGCATCCCGTCAGCGTCATCCCCGCCAGTGCCATCGACGCACTCATCAGCTTCATGAACCGTCGCCGCGTCACGCCCGGCATCAGCATCTCTTCCGGCTCGTACGAGGCGAACTCCTTCTGGGCCGCGGCGCGCACCTCCGGCGTGTCCGCCAGATGCGCCAGGCTCCGCCAATATTCTCGTTGCGCCGAATGATGCTTCATGTGCTCACCGATGACACGTCGAACAACTCTGCATGTACGCCTTGTCGTGAATCGAATAATCCGTCAAACACTCCGCCGCCAGCCGCGCGGCCTCCGCCGGATCGGCCGGCGGCGCCCAGCCCATGTCCGTCACCGACGTACCCTTCGGCCTCAGATGCGGTCCCGGATCCCGATGGCAATCCAAACACCAGCTCATGCTCAGCGGCTTGGCCTGGTAAACCTGCTCCATCTGGTCGATCCGGCCATGGCATTCGATGCATCCCACTCCATGACTCACGTGCGCCTGATGGCTGAAATAGACGTATTGCGGCAAATCGTGAATCTTGATCCATTCCATCGGCTTGCCCGTCGCCCAACTCTCCCGTATCGGCGCCAGCTTGTCGCTTTGCATCCGGATGTTGGTGTGGCAATTCATGCACGTTTCCGTCGGTGGAATGGCCGCAAAGTTCGCCTTCTCAACCGTCGTGTGGCAATACCGGCAATCGATTCCCAACTTCCCCGCGTGCAGGGCATGGCTGTACGGCACCGGCTGCACCGGCGAATATCCCACCGCCGTTGTCTTCGGAGACGCGCCGAGTCCCACCACCGTCGGAACGTAGAACAGCCCCCCCACTACCCCCATCACGATTGCAGGCAACAGATAGTTCGCCCATTTGGGGAACACAAACGGCTGCTCATACCATTCCTGCGTCATCGTAATTTTTTCTACAAGTACCGGCGCCCCTGAGCGCCATCGCCCATGACCAAGGCGTGCAGATATTGCAAACGACTCGCCTCACCAGCGATGTCAAGTGGATGCGGCATTTCGTCGCGGGATGAATTTACAAAGCTCTCCCGCGAATGCAATGCCGCGCGCATAAAAACCGGCCGCGTCCCCCGTCGCAGTCGGTTTTACGTTATTTTCCCGCAGCCGTCCGCTCCTATTGCGGAGCCGCCGGAAGGTCCCCGGTATTCAAATCGCCCGTGATTCCCCTATACCCCTTCTCCGTTCTGTACCAGAAAATGACCGATTCCTTGTCGCCCATCGTCTTACCCTTGCCCAAATACCTCCACCCGTCCTTCGGCAGCGTCCCCAGAAACTGCTGGACACCCCAAAATCGCGCCATCCATTGCATATCGGCCGACGAGGGCGTGAAGTGCATCGTCGGCAGCGATGGATACGTCGTCGCGGTCTTCGAGAACGAGAACGACTTCTGCATCACCAGCTTCATATATGGGCCCATGTCGTCCAGCTTATCCGGGAATTTCCCGCCGGTGCGCTGCGCGTATCCTCGCAGCAGTTCCACAACGTTCTGCTCGCCGTTGCTCATATCCGGCATATCAAACGCCAGACTTGTAACCGAATACCCTTTTGGAATCTCCTGGCTAAATGCGTCGTCAGGCGCCGCTGGATCAAAGTCGAAATCCGTCATGGACGCGGTAATCTTCTGCCCCATCATATTCATCGTCATGTCGATGCGAATCGGCTGGCGCGTTTGCGGGTCGGCCCAGATCACCCATTCCTGTCCCATCACCTTTGCGTCCATGACGATCGCGGTTTTGGTCCTCGGCATCAGTTCCACCATGTGCCCCGTTTTCTCGTCCATCACCGTCCGCACGCCTTCATCGCTCTGGATTGACGCCTGCCCCCGATCGTTGACCAGAAACTTCATCTTCATCGTTTGTCCAGGCATGCTCTTGGCCGTTTCCGGCATGGAGACCGTTTCCACAAAGCTCACGAGGCGCACGCTCCGCACGCGTTCCACCACCTCCGCAAATGTCACCTCCGGCGATCGCAGCATCACCACCCCCACAAGGACCGCTCCAACCACCAACAGCACGCTTGCCGCCATCCCCGTGATGAATTTCATGTTGCTCACCCTCGAAAAAATGCCCGGCCTCTGCTCGGCCGCCCTCAACGCCGCGATCGTCTCGGCAATCCGCATTTCCGACGGCCCATCGGGCACCGCCCGCCCGCGCAGCGCGGAAAAATACGATTCCAGGCCTTCGTCTGGGGAATCGGAAAAATTCTCGTTCATGACGCACCTCCGGGCTCCGCGCCCAGGGAAACTTCCAGAAGCTCACGCAGCTTCTGCTTGCCTCGATGGATCGACGTTCCCACCGCGCTGCTCGACATCCCAAGTTGTTGACCGATTTCCTGGTAACTCCAACCCGACAATGCATGAAGGCAAATGGCTTCCGACTGCCTGGGCGGAAGCCTCGTCATCGCCTGCTCCAGCAGCCCCGCTCTTTCCGCCTCTTCCGCCGCCCGCGATGGATCGCTCATCCCCGACGCCATCGCCTCGATCACCATGCTTTCCTCGCGCTCGCGGTATTTTCGCCTCAGCCGGTCCACCGCCTTCCGCGTCGCCACCGTTTGCAACAGCGCCGACCAGCAGACGATCTTCTGCCTCCGCGACATCTCCAACGCCGACAGAAAGGTCTCCTGAAAGCATTCGTCGATGTCCGCCCGCCGGCCCAGCAGGCGAAACAGCGTTCGCCAAACCGCTGGCCCGTGTCCCCGCACAATGCTTTCCCAATCGGTCATGCTGTCCCAATTAGTCGCCGCGCCCCGGATTTTATTACACGAAAATCCCCGATCATTCCCGCGGCGGAACCCTGCCAAGTTTCCTCTGTAGAGACCTTCGATGCATCCCCAGTATTCGCGCCGCCTCGGAAACGTTCCCGCCGCAATCCATCAGAACCCGCTGAATGTGTTCCCACTCCACGCGCTCCAGCGATGGCGCGCTCGTCAATTCCGCCGCCTCCGTCTTCGATTCCCCCTTCTGCCCGTTTTTCTCGAACGCCGCGAGAATCTGGTCCGCATCGGCTGGCTTGGTGAGATAGTCCATCGCCCCGCGCCGGGTCGCCTCCAGCGCGCTGGTGATGCTCCCGTAGCCCGTCAGCACCAGGATCTTCATTTCCGGATCGATCCCGATCAAGTCGCTGACAAGCTCCAGCCCGGAGCCGCCCGGCATTCTCAAATCCACCACCGCCCGCGCCGGCCGAATCTCCGATGCCAGCTCCTTCGCCTTCTGGGGCGATCCGGCGTCCCACGCCTCCATCCCGCGCGCTTCCAGCGCCGACACCAGCCGCCAGCGAAACGTCGGATCGTCATCCACCACCAGAATCCGCATCCCATCTCCTGCTCAACCGCATTCTCCTCGCCTATGCCACTCCCGCAGGCAATTCCAACACCGCCCGAGTCCCCTTTCCCGGTTCCGATTCCAGCCGCAACGACCCGCCAAGTTTTTCGGCTACAAGCCTAACCAAAAATAGTCCCATTCCCATCCCCTTTCCAGGAGATTTAGTCGTGAAAAATGGCTCGCCGGCCCTCCGCAACACCTCCGCCGTCATTCCCGTCCCCAGGTCCCGCACCTCGAACACCACCCGCCCCTCGCGCGACACAATCGACAGCCGCACCGGACTTCCCTTCGGCGAGGCTTCCAACGCATTGTCCACCAGAATCCCCACCGCCTGCTCCACCGCCCGCAGCGGCAGCGATATTTCCGGCAGATTCCCCGCGCAATCAATCTCGATCCCATCCCCGGCCACGGCCTTTATTTCCTTCGACAACTCGCGCACGAAATCGGCCGAAGACATCGGCGCGGATTTTGCCCAATCCCCCTGCAACACGTCCACGCGCATCCGGCCCAGGATCACCTGGCACCGGTCGATCTCGCGCCGGATCAGCCGCGCATCCTCCTCCATCCCTTCGCCAAGCTCCATCTTTTTGCAACGAATCTCCAATTCCCGCGCCACGACGGCGATCGTGCTCAGCGGCGTGTTCAACTCGTGCGCCGCCCCAGCCGCCAGGGTTGTCAGCGACGCCAGCCGCTCGTTGCGCTCCCCGTGCTCCCGCTCGGCGACCAGCGCCTGCTCATGTTCCCGCAACGATTGCGTCATCCTTCCCACGAAATATGCGATCACCACCGCCACCAACGCCAGCGCGATCCATTGCGCCGCCTCCTGCTCCCCCGGCGACAGCGCCAGCGCACTACCGACCGGCCCCAATAGCAGCAGTCCATAGCATACGATCGTTGCTCCCACCACCACCCACGCCCAACCCTCCGCCAGCGTCACCACCGCCATCGCCACGTGTACCAGGTACAGAATACAAAACGGATTGGACCCTCCCCCCGCGCAACCCAGCAGCGCCGTCAGCAAAAAAACATCCAGCATCAGCACCGCCGGCACCACCCATCCCGGCACGCTTCTTTGGCGCCACCCCTGCAATATCAGATTGCTGACGCCCGTTACCCCGATGATCGTCCCCATCCCCCACCACGGCAATCGAATCTTCAAAAACCCCATCGCCGCCAGCGTCGCCGCCACCGGTCCCGCAAACGCCACCCAGCGCAGCCTCACCAGCCATTGAAGAACGATCCCCGGCTCCT
>JBEKXM010000246.1:0-6956 GCA_049512115.1 Tepidisphaeraceae bacterium
CGGGATTGGCGATAATCTGATTTCCCGGGCGGCGGCGGTGGCGCTGAAGGAGCGGCGGCGGCTGGTGCTGGCGCATCGGGAGATGCCGCTGTCGCCGATCGACGTCAACAATTACAAGATTCTCACCGATGCCGGGGCGATCATCGCCGCGACCAATCCGGGGTTTTATCTCAATCCCAATTGCGTTGGAGACATCGTCGATTTTGTGGCCGGGAAACTGCTGGACCTCGTGGGCGTGCCGCATGGCCTGGAGACAAGGTGGGAGCCGAAAGGCAAAATTCGAAATCCGAAATTCGAATGACGAATCAAATTCGAAATTCGAATGACGAAACAAATACCCGAACCTGCTCGTGGGTTTGCTTCGAGTTTCGAATTTCGAATTTGATTGGGGTCCCCGGCAAACTTCCGCCGGGGCCCCGTCATTCGAATTTCGAGTTTCGAGTTTGCCTATTACATCCCCGCCTACAATTCGATATCGTTTTACCAGCCATGAGTTCCACCCAGGGCAAACTTCTTCTGGCCTCGCCGCGATTGGCCGATCCCAATTTCGCCCGCTCCGTCGTGCTCATGATTCAGCACAATGACCAGGGGGCATTGGGGCTGATCCTCAACCGGCCATTGCAGATCTCCGTGCGGCAGGCGTGCGAGCAGAGCCTCGGCCAGCCGTGTACGGTGGAGGGAATGCTCCATCAGGGCGGGCCGTGCGAAGGGCCGCTGATGGTGCTTCACGGCTGCGAGTTGGCCAAGGACGCCGACGTGCTGCCCGGCGTTTTCTTCACCACCGAAAAATCCAAGATCGAATCGATCCTGAAACAGCCGGACGCGGCGGCACGATATTTCGTCGGCTTCGCCGGCTGGTCGCCCGGACAATTGGAAGCGGAGTTGGAGATCGATTCCTGGATCGTCGCCGATCCCATCCCCTCGCACGTCTTTGGAGACAGGCCCGATCTCTGGCTCACCCTGATGCGGCAGAAAACGCTCGGCCAATGGATGGACCCATCGAAAATTCCCGACGATCCGACGACGAATTGAATTGGCATGAGCAGTCTGCGGTTGGGCCGGGACCGATGCGCCGATCCCCTCGCCGGACGGGACGGCCGTGACCGTGGAATCCGTTCTTTCGACGATGGCCCTGCCGGATGCCGCGCGCCGGAGCAGCCGATTGGGACAGGCCATCATCGTCGGCTAGAGCGGTTTGCAGGTCAGTGTACACGGCCAGTTGGCCTTGGCTGTGACGGAGGCAAGGATGAGCGACGAAGCGTATCAGAAAATCAGATACGTTGAGGAGCGAAGACGCCGCATCCGTCACAGCCATGGACAAATGGCGTGTACAATGACCTGCAATCCGCTCTAAGATTGCCATCTTGCTGGGCCTCACCAATCATCGTCATGTCGTGCCGGAGATCATGGACCGGCCCGATCTCCCGGAAGCGGAACACGCCGGCGCGCTTGAAGGGCTGCGGCGCATCAATCAAGCCTCAAAAACCGCGGAACGCATCGTCGAGCCAATCGTCGCCCAGGCTCGGCGGGATCGGATCGAGCGGATTTCGATGCTCGATGTCGCCTGCGGAGGAGGCGATGTGCCGATCCACGTTGCGCTCCTGGCGAGAACGATGGGGATTGGCATCGACTTGACGCTTCTTGACCGCAGCGCGACCGCCCTTCACAACGCCGCCGCCGCGGCCGAGTGGGCCGGCGTTCCCTGCCGATGTGTTCAGGCCGATCTCTTGAGCCAATGGCCGGAATTGAGTTTCGACGTGGTCACGTGCAGCCTCTTCCTGCACCACATCCCGCGGCCGGATCAGGTCGTCGATTTTCTGAAAAACCTGCGGCGGACCGCGCGCCGCGGTGTCATCGTCAGCGATTTGCGGCGATCGCGCATCGGATGGCTCATCGCCTGGGTCGGCAGCCGCGTTCTCAGCCGAAGTCCAATCGTGCATCACGACGGCCCGGCCAGCGTGCGGGCGGCATGGACCATGCGCGAACTGGCAAAATTTGCCGCGGATGCGCGGATGACGGGGGCGATGTTCCGGCGATCCTTTCCCTGGCGAATGCTGCTGGTATGGGATGCAACGGGAGACCGGCCCGCGTGATGCTCGGCGACACATTCCGGGATGCGGTCGTGGTCGGCGCGGGCGTCGCGGGAAGCGTCGCGGCGGCGATGCTCGCCCAGCGGGGCTGGCGCGTCCTGCTCGTCGAGAAATCTTCCTGGCCTCGCGAAAAAGTTTGCGGCGGATGCCTCACCGCCAACGCCGCCAGCCTGCTCAGACAACTCGGCATCGAAGCGCCCCTTCGGAGTGCTCAGCCCATCCATAGCCTCTTTTGGCATGCCGGCCGTCGATCGCTCGGGATTCCGGTCCCCGGCGAAGTCGCCATGCTTCGGGCCGATTTGGATGCGGCCATGGTATCCGAAGCGATGCGACGCGGATGCGAATTTCTGCCCGGCGCGTCGGCGACGCTGTTACGCGCATCGGCCCGCGATTCATATCGCATCCTGAAACTCCAAACGGGCGAGGGCACGCAAATCATCCGCGCCGGCATCGTGCTGGCGTGTGATGGAATCGGCGGCACACTGCTCGCCGGTGAATCGTGGGCGAAATGGCGGATCGCGCCGGACTCTTGGATCGGCGTCGCCGCCACCTGCCAATCCAGCCCCTGGCCCATCCCGCCGGGCGAGATTCACATGCATCTCGGGAATGCCGGGTATGTCGGAATGGTCGGTATGAATGGGAAGTTGCACCTGGCGGCATCGCTCGACCCGGCCGCTTGCCGGAATGCCGGTGGACCCGCCAGGCTGGTTCGGGATATTCTAGCCTCCAGTTGGCAAGCGATTGTCCCCGAATGGCACTTGCCTCGCCTTCACGGCACGGGCGCGTTGACACGCCGGCGCCCCAGCCTCGGCGGCAATCGCGTGCTCGCGGTCGGCGATGCCTGCGGATATGTTGAGCCGTTCACCGGCGAAGGCATGGCCTGGGCCGTGATCGGGGCCAGGGAAGCCGTCAACCTGCTCCCCGCGCCCGGGCAACCCTGGCCCGCGGAAATGCCGCATCGCTGGCGCCGCCGTCATTTTCAGATCGTCGCTCGCACCCAGCGCTGGTGCCGAGGAATGCGGCCGATCTTGCGCCATCCGGAAATTGCGCCGCTGGTCATTGCGGTCGGTAACGCGATGCCGGCGATTGGAAACTGGATCGCCAAACGTATTTCGCAACCGTCCTCAAGACACTGTCTCACGGAGTTCCACCATGACACAACTGGCGATTCCCGGTTCCCGCAGGGCACAACGCAAATCCGCGACGAAACTACTGGGCATCGGAACGGCCACTCCGCCGAGTGGGACGCAGGATCAGGCGCTTGAATTTGCCATGACCCTCAACGGCATGGCCGGCGATCAGCAGGGTTGGCTCAAACGGGTCTTCCGCCAAAGCGGAATCGAATCGCGCGGCAGCGTGCTGGCGCGCCAGGGCGATGACCAATTCGAAACGCTCCGGAAGTTTTATCCGCCTTCCACCGGCCCCGACGACCGCGGACCCACCACGGCCGCACGCATGGCCGTCTATGCCCGCCAAGCGCCTGACCTCGCCCACGATGCCGCCGCCAAAGCGCTGGAACATTCACGTATCCGCCCGGCGCAGATCACCCATCTGATTACCGCATCCTGCACCGGCTTCTTCGCGCCAGGCCTCGACGCCGCCCTGATCGAAAGGCTCGGGCTGAATCGCGGCGTGCGGCGATTGCACGTGGGGTTCATGGGTTGCCATGCCGCCTTCAACGCCCTCTCGGCCGCGCGTGACGCCGTCGCCAATCCCCACGCACGTGTGCTGCTTTGCTGCGTCGAACTCTGCAGCCTGCATTGGGCTTACGGCGCCGATCCCGGCAAGCTCGTCGCCAACACCTTGTTCGCCGACGGCGCCGCCGCCGCCGTCATCGGCCGCGATTCCCAAGCGGATTCCACACCGTGGCGGCTGGAGGACTTTTCCAGTTTCCTCATCCCCGATTCCAGCGACGCCATGACCTGGAACATCGGCGACAACGGATTCGAAATGACCCTCTCGGCCGGCGTCCCCGAGATCATTCGCCGGCATTTAGGCCCATGGTGCCAGTCTTGGCTGGCCCGGCACGACCTGAAAATTTCGGACATCGCCGGCTGGGCGGTTCATCCCGGCGGCCCGAAAATTCTCTCGGCCGTAAACGACGCGCTGCAACTGCACCCCGGCGATTTGCGCTTCTCCCAGGCCGTTCTCGCCCGACATGGAAACATGTCCTCGGCGACGGTTCTGTTCATCCTCCAACAAATGGCCGCCGAAATCTCCGGCCCCTGCGTCGCCATCGGCCTCGGCCCCGGCCTGATGGCTGAGGGGATGCTGCTCAAGCGGTAGCAGAGAACCCCGGATTGCACGGATAGATTCGTATTTTGTCCGCGACGTCCGCCGCCGAGGCGAAGCCCAGCCGCTACGCGGAAATCCGAAATCCGAATGACGAATCAAGCCTGAATGACGAATGTCCGAATGTCTTAATTCGTCATTGGGTCATTCGGATTTAATTCGTCATTCGGATTTCGCACTTTCGGATTTCCGCGCAGCGGCCCTCACCCCAGCTTCTTCAAAAACTCCCCGATCCGGTCGATCCCCTTGTCGATCTGCTCCATGCTGGTGGCGAAGCTGAGGCGGACGTGCGTGTCGAATCCGCTGTCGTTGCCGGGAACCACCGCGACGTGGTTGTGCTCCAGCAGGGCCGCGGAAAAACTCACCGCATCGGCGATCCGGGTCTGGCCAATCGTCCTTCCGAAATACGCGCTGACGTTGGGGAAAGCGTAGAACGCGCCCTGCGGGCGGACGCAGGTGATTTTCGGTAACGCGGTCAGCCGCTGCCAGGTATGCCGGGCGCGTTTTTCGAATTGCCGGCGCATCTGCTCGGCGCTTTCGGCGCCGCGCGGATCGCTCAGCGCCAGCGCCGCCGGGACCTGCGTGAAGCTGGTGATGTGGCTGGTCATCTGGCTCTGAAGCTTGTTGATGGCGTCGATGACGGGCTTGGGCCCGCCGATGTAACCGATGCGCCAGCCGGTCATGGCAAACGTCTTGGAGTGACAGTTGAACGTCAGCGTGCGCTCGATCAGGTCGGGATGGAGCGTGGCGAAGCTGACCGATTTCAACCCGTCGAACACCAGCTTCTCGTAAATCTCATCGGAGAACACGATCAGATGCGGATGCTTCGCCGCCACGTCGGCCAGGGCTTTCAGCTCGGCCGGCGAATACGCATGGCCGCCGGGGTTGTTGGGGCTGTTGATGATCATCACCTTGGTCTTCGGCGTGATGGCGGCGGCCAGATCGCCCGGCGCGATCTTGAACCCGGCCGACTCCTGCCCGCGCACGAATTTGCACGTCCCGCCCGCCAGCTTCACCTGCTCCGGATAACTCACCCAATACGGAGCGGGAATGATGACCTCGTCGCCCGGGTTCAGCACGGCCATGAATGCCATGTAAAGACAATGCTTGCCTCCCGCTCCCGTGGTGATCTGATCCGGCTTGTACGGCAAGGCGTTCTCGACGTTGAACTTTTTAGCGATCGCCTCCCGCAACTCCGGCAAACACGGCGTCGGAGTATATTTCGTCTGCCCCTTGTCCAAAGCGGCTTTGGCCGCATCCTTAATAAACCCCGGCGTATCGAAATCCGGCTCCCCCGCCCCGAATCCCACCACGTCGGTCCCCGCCTTCTTCATGGCGTTCGCCTTGGCACTGACCGCCAGGGTGATCGACTCCGAAACCAGCTTCATTCGCTCCGCCAATGGAAACATTTCTTGACTCCGCGGTTAAGGCAGCGAACGGTATCCCGCGTCGCGGGGGTTTTCAAGGAAATGCCGATTGCCGAATGCCGATTAAAACTCGCAACGCGAAACTCGAAATCCGAAATCCGAATGACGAATCAAGTCCGAAATCCGAATGACCAATGATCGGCTGCTGCCTATTTCCGCTCCGGGGGCGGATATCAACTTTGGGCGCGTCGCCGAATAATCTCCCTCGCACTAACAAATGGACATTTGCTACGGACAATGTCGGCCTGCTTTTCCGCCAACAATACATCAAAGGCAATCAGACAGTCCAACACATCCCGAAGGTCTGTGCCGTCCATGAGGATTACACGTTCATCGGTCCGACTCGTGAGGCTGTTAACGCAGTCTTCGGAAAAGCCGTTGAAGGAGACGAAAAGCGCCTTTGTGTCGCCCCCGAACGCGTCCTTGGCTCGGTCCCGAAGCACCGAAACGTCCGCAGCGCTAGCCCTGTCTGCTTTCCATCGCACCTCCACGTACCACCAGTGCTTGTCAAAATAAAATAAACCGTCAATTTGCTCGCCTGTTCGATTGAATGCGCCCTCTGACTTTTCACTGTAATAGGCGAAGACGCGATTCATCAGATCTTGGAATCGATCGCCCCTTTCCTTCTTGTCAGAGAGCGTCCACACCGAATCAAACTCATCTCGGAAGCTCGTCAACTTATCGTGGTCGAGTGCCTGCATCTGGCCTCGATCCTGCCGCGAGCTATGCATTCTCCGTTCCGCTTCTTCTTGTTGGTATTCTCTCTCAGCCTCCGAGTGTTCGTATGCTTCGCGCAGCGCCATTACAGAGTCTTTCGCCCGCTGCTGCATTTCAGGCTTGAGACTGTGAAAGTCCTTCCATTTCACCAGCTTTGTAAGCATTAATCGCTGCGGAAGCTCGCCGGCATCACCGGCCATATCCATCTTGTCGAGGACGAATTGAATTACCTTTATTGTCGGCTGTGAGTCCAATTGCTTCTGCGCTTGTCCAAGGAAGGGTTGTGGAATGCCGCAGTCCTTTAGGAACGACTTCACGCTACGCTTGAACCATATTGCATCTCGAATGGCCACAGCAAGCAGATTGGCGATGTCTTGTGGGATTCTCATTCAGGCTCGCGAGCCTCCTGATCCAATTGGTGTGTCTCGAA
>JBEKXM010000247.1:0-10007 GCA_049512115.1 Tepidisphaeraceae bacterium
CACTGTTGACGTTGATGGTGGAAGTGCCCATGTAGACGAAAGTGAGCGGCAGGGCCAGTGGGCCGTTGAAGTCTAGAACATCGTTGGAGGCTGTATCCGTGACGGTTACCCCGGTGAAACCGGAAAGAGTGATGTGCACGCCATTTTGCGATGCGGTGATATTACTCCCGCTGGCGCTGATCGAAACCGCACCGGCCGAACCGAGATTCACATCCAGCGTGGAGCCGGAGGGGATGGCGAAGTTTTCCGCGATGACGGTGGCCGATCCCTGCACACCATCCGTGGCGGTGACGGTGACGGAGCCCGGCGTGGAGCCGAG
Source organism: Tepidisphaeraceae bacterium (assembly GCA_049512115.1). GTDB lineage: Bacteria > Planctomycetota > Phycisphaerae > Tepidisphaerales > Tepidisphaeraceae > PALSA-1353. The sequence continues at coordinate 320 of JBEKXM010000247.1, forward strand.
TGTTGCGTATCCAGAAGGACTGATTGAATTTCCACTGCCGGTGATGCCCCACGTAAAGCTTGGCGAGCTGATGGCGTGGCCGAATTGATCGGTCGCCGTCGCGGAGAACTGTTGGGTGAAGCCGACCGGAACCACCGGTGAGTTTGATGGCGAGACAACGATGCTGGTCGGCGTCTGATTCACGGTCACAGCAATCGAGCTGGTAGCGGTCTGGCCGTACGTGTCGGAAATTGTCACAAGAAAATTGTAGTTGCCGGCCAGCGTGAAATTCGAGGCGATACTGGAGGCGGCATTCGTGCCGTTGGTCGCGCCGGAATACGTCACGCCCGTAGGTCCGGTGTAAGACCAAGTGTAGGTGAGGCCGGCGCCAGAGCCGTTTTCGGACCCGAGGGCTGAGAGCGTCGTCGATGTTCCGGCGACCGGGTTTGGGTCGGCCGCCGCTGCTTTGGCGATCGACAACGTCGGCAAGGGCGCGATATCGATGACCGACATGGAGTAATCGGGCAAAGTGACGGTAAAACCACCGTTGCTCTGGGCAAGTGTCAGGATTGAATTCGCCAGTGACGCCGTGAAATTCGAAGAAGTCGCCTGCGCATCGTCTTGCACGACGCCATATTGCCAGAGCTGGGCCTGGGAACTGGCATTGAAGCCGGAGATGTTGAAGGTCTCCGTCAGCGATGGATCCGGAAGATTATTCGGTGGGGTTGCGGTGTCGCCGTTCAGGCGGGGATCGGTCTTATTAATGACCAGTAGATCGAGGTGACCATTGGGTTCAAGAACGGCGAAGGTATCGACCGCCGACTCGTTGTCCTCGGTGGAGGAGACAAGCGTGCCGCCCGGGCCGAAGATTTTTGAGGCGAGTTGCAGTGCGAAGTAGTCCGGCGAGAGTTCTCCCAAAGTGTAGCCGTTTCCACTGCCGACGATTCCGTAATCGCCCTCGCTCCGCCACCCGTACAGGCTCGAACTGGAGTTATTCGTCTGCCCGCCGTCGTGCAGATCCCAGATCCAAAAGCCCTGATAGCCCGCAAGGCCGTTTGAGCCTATCGTCTCCAGCGCGCTTCCGATGACGTCGGCGATGTAGAGGCCGTTCACCAGGCTGGTGGTTTGTTTACCCGGACTGCTGGGAATGGAATTCACTTCATCGGCAAACAGTACGACATTGTTGCCGGCCGAGCCGAGATACTGGTGAATCAGGCTGTCGTAGTCGCTGGCTCGCTGTGACCAGTCGTAGGTGTTGCCGCTTGAAGCCGTGTTCGACATGCCCAGCAATGTCGCGTCGTTTTCGCTGCCGGGAGAAACCGACGTGTAGTAATGGTCGGCGATGAAGCCCGGCGTGAATCCCTGCGCGGCACACTGCTGAAGTGTGACGGCGATCCAGTTGCCGTAGCTGTTGTCGACCGCCTGGCTGTCGTAACCTATGGACAAACCCGACACGATCCCGGATGCCAGCGATGCAAACTGTTTGGCAAACGAAATCAGCGTGGTTGGATCGTGCGCCTTAGGCGAGTGGCCGCTGGGCATCGGCAGCACATCGCCGGTGGCGCCGTGCTCGTCGGCCTCCCAGCTTCCATACACTTCGTTGCCAACCTCCCAGTACTGAATGTTGAACGAAGCCGCATGGTTGATGCGCAGAAAATTCAGGCCATCGTCGTGAGCCAGGGGCGCCGCTGCCCGCAGGCTCGCCCAGTAGCCCACGGTCTGCCAATTCACCATCTGCCACGACTGCGTGCTGACATTCCATTGTTCGCCGGAGCCGAGACTTGTGGCGTTGGTCGTTGACCCATCGAGATAGGAAAGTAGCGCAGCGGCTTCCTGCGGGCTGCCTTCGCCATAGTCGACGGTGACGATTGCGCTTGCGCCAAGCGAAGCAGCGTAAAGAGCCGCTTGCCCAAACATGGAGGCGCTCGACGCGGTCGCCCCGGAACTGCTGCTGGTCGGGTTTAGATAATACGATGTTGAGTTGAAATGGATCCTGTCAGCCGTCGACCCCCCGCCGATGCGCACGGTATTCAATCCCGCCGCCTGAGAGAGGCTCAACGTTTGAGAAGTCCTCAACTGGGGATCCCAGGGCGCGGTGTTCACGCCAATCATGTCCGACGGGACTGTGCGGATTGTCGTACCGGCGTTGATCGTCACGGTGGAGAGCATCACGCGCGGCTCGAGCATCTCCGCGACACACGTCGTATTTCGCTGGCGGGCAACGCGGGATCGACCCGCGCTCGGCGATTTCTGCCACATAGTTTCTCTCCCGCTCCGCGATTGACCGCAACGAAACGCCGACGCGCCGTCGTGAATCGCGGCCAATGCTCGAATATCCGACGACTCGCCGTGACGTGGCAAGCTTTACCGCCACTCACGTTACGGCCGTTTCCGCACAGTCGCGCGGTACGTGACGGTATCAGCCGAGCTTGAAGTCGGCCGTGTAACCCACGTTCGGCAACCATACCTTTTTTGTGAAACTGTGTCCGTCCACGGTCACTGTTATTGAGTATTCGCCCAGATACGCCCGGGTGCTATAGGTTCCGTCAGCGCTGCTTGTTCCCTCGGAATTGGTTCGCCACCTATTCAGGACCAGGTCTTTCCAGACCTGTCCATTGGGCTTGATGCTCCAGTCTTTACGGAACAGCGCTGCATCCGGCCGCCAATGCTGCCCCTCCCAGAAGCCCCAGATAAGGATGCCGTTGATTTCGGGATCACTGAACGACGCAGTCAGGAAATCGCGAAAATAGTCTGCCTGCAATTGTTCGTCGGCGGTATCGATGTCCAACTCGGTAATGCGGATTGTAATAATTTTGCTGGCGAAATCAATTCATCGCGGAAGTGGGCCTGCATACCCAGTCCGCCGATTGGCGCGCCCTCTCGCAGGAGAGCCTGGATTTGCGAATAAAGAACATCATATCGGCGGTCGGACCGCGGCGATGTCGGAACGTCCGTCTCGTTCAGATAAAGTGGTACGTTTGAATCGGCCTGGCGCGCGAGTTTGAACCAGTCGCCCATCGCTCCGTCACCAAGTATCCGCATAAGATCGTTGTTCAAATACGGTTCGTTGACCACGTCCCATTCGCAGACCTGGCCAGCCAGTTTTCCAGCTTCATCTTGGATATGGTCGGCGATGCGGCGACGCAACGCATCGTGATCGTTGGCTTCGGTGCTCATATCCGCCGGAAGATGCCGCCAGCCAGGCCAGACGAGGTTATGTCCTCGAACGGGGATGTTGTGGGCGCGCATCCAGTGGAGAGCGTGCAACGCCGCCTGCTGCTTGGCGGGATTTTCCCAGTCGGGCCATTTCATGGCAAACTCATCAACACCGATGTTGAACAGTTCAGTGAAATGCTGTTGATACGCCAAGTCGTCAGCAGTTTCGCGTCCATCTTCGGGAAAACGATCCGGCGTGTAAGCGCAGCCAAACGGGAACGCTTGACGGATCATGCGGACCTGCACCGCCGCCCCTCGGATCGGCTCGCCCTTCCCGTCGGTCACCCGAATCGTCAATTTCGACTTGCGGATCGAATCGATCCGCTCGTTGGCCTGCGCACGCCAGGCGGCGTCCGGCGCGCGGCCGGGGTACGTCATGGGCGTCTGGGGAAGGTCGGAAGGAGCAATTGAGGAATCAAAACTCCTTAACTCGATGCCGCCGACTTCGACCGTCTGTGGAAAAAATCCAAAACGGACGCAAACTTGCAGGTTATCCGACGGGAAATCGTGCTTCAGCTTTCCTGCCAAGTTGAACTCTTGCCAGTCGGGACCCACGTCGAATCGGCGCATCAGCACCTTGTCGTACGGATCGGCAATTTGTTCGAGCACGAGACCAATCCGGCCCTTTAGATCGGGCGAGGAACTCCGCGGCGCACGAGCCCAAACTGCCAGCCAGACAGTGTCGCCTTTGTTCAGCTTTTGCCGAACATGAGCGGTGAGCTGGATTTGATATTCCGCCAGCGGCTGCCCATGAACGTTGATGTTCCAAGCAGTGTCAAAGGGCTGACTTCGCACCGCGATGACATTGGCTTCAGCCTCACTGGCAGCCTGCCCGACCAGGCGGAATTGCTCTGGATCCGGCGTCGAACTCAGCACGAGCCGGTTCGGCGGCATTGACAGTGCACCGGCATGCGCCGCTGGCACCATCAAAACCGCCAGCATCAGCCACGTTGCAATTGCGGCTTTGGATTTGTGGTTATCAGGGACCATTTGGCGTAAGAATGAAGCGGAAGCCGTTGCGATACGTCTTGAGGTAAGAGCCGACGCCGGATGTATAAGCCTTAGGCGCGCTTCCGGGAGGGTTATACATCGTCGAATTGACCTGCGCCGCGGAAAGGCCACCCGTCAGATCGACCAGGGCCACAGTTTGAGCGTGACCGTCGGCCAGGAGCACATTGCATTGTGTCATACGGTTATGCCGGCAGTTCACGTTTTCGGCGTTCTGATTTGCCCAGTAGTAGCCGTCAAAAACCAGCACCAACTCCGCGTTGTTGCGAAAATCGGTGAACTTATGCAGCTTTTGCGTAACCTTGGCCGCATTCGTCGGGTGTAACATATCCGTGAACGGCCAGCGGGCAAACGCGTTGTCAAAGTTCGTCTGTGGGTTTTGCGGAGTCCACCCGTTGATTCCGTACCACGTGTCCACGACCGTGCCCGTGGAATTCGATTTCACGCGGGTGAACACGGAGCCGAGCGAATCAATCGGGGTCTGCGGCGAATTCATCCCGGAGATATCGCCGCGGTTGTTCAAGCCGGACGGGCAGCGAAAGACCGAATCGCCGAACGACGTATCTACCCAAGCCACGTTGGTGGACGGCGCCTGTGGCGGCGAAGGGAGATACTTCCCATTGACCAGGACGGTGGCCCAATTTTCCAATTCGCCGGTGCCCATGCTGGTTGGATAAGTTTGGGGGTCGTATCGGCCAGGAACGATGTACCCCTGCCAGTCCGAGGCGTAATTCTGCAGCGCGTTCCCGATCTGGCGCAGATTGGAAAGGCATTGCGTGGTCATCGCTTGCTCCCGGGCGCGGTTCAGCGCCGGGAGAAGAATACCTATGAGTACAGCAATGATGCCAATTACGACTAATAGCTCGACGAGCGTAAACCCGTGGTACGTCAACCGATTCGCGGACCGCGGCGTCCGCAGATCGGTTCCCGATAAGGTTGCATTACACATGAGATGCTCGCCAATCAAATCGACTCAGGCCACCAGCGCTGACCGACGACGGCGGCGCATTCCACACGCCAGCGCTCCGGTCAGCAGACCAAGCCCGACGGACGCCGGCTCCGGGACCGGAACGATGGAACCATCCAGCTCCAGCGACCCCAGATCGATGTTTTTGCTCACTTGCCCTTGCGTGTCGAAATACACGCGGACCGTGAACGAACTGAGGTTCACGTCGGTCGACGGAAAACTCGCCGCAATCGTGTTCATCGTCGGGGGCGGGCTGCTTGGGGTTCCACGGATCGTCGTGAAGTTCCCGCTCCCCAGCAGATCTCCGCCCGTAAACGGCGAGTTGATGATCGGGGGTGTTGGGTACCCGTCAACGTTGTCGTAGATGTAGGCGCTGCGCACGTTGCTGCTGCCGCCCGCGCCGCCGACCAAGTCAAAGCTGGTCGGATCGATCAGATATCCGGCGGCCGCAGTGACAATCGTCTCGATAAAGAATCCGCTGTCCGTCGTCCCGCTGTCACTAATCGACAGATAATTCCCAGGGCCGCTGGAGTTGTTCGAGTACCATCCGGCGGTCCCACCCTTGCCGTCATCCGGCGCGAACACGGTGTTGGCGCCAAAATCACCGGTGCTGTTGATGCCGCTGGCGGTGACGTTGGCGGCCAGCGTTGTGGCGGCGTAGGTGAAGCTCGTGCCGTTGGGACCTAAGTTATACGCCGCGATGATGGACGCCTTGCCGCTGAGCGGGAGCCCAAGGCCGACGATCGATGCAACTGATAAGGCTAGTTTACTTCGCATATTCTCTCCTCTGGTTAGTGGAATTGATTGACGATTTGTTTGGAGTTGTTTCGGTTTCGGCGGCGTGCGAGGGTCGCAAGCCCGCCGATAAAAAGCAGGGCGCCTGACGGCTCCGGCACATTCGAGAACGTCGGTACCGGCAAACCGTTGGCCGCAGCGAAGGCGTCCAGGGCCGCGACGTCGCCGGCCGAGACGGCCGCGCCGCTCACGCTCTGGTTGAAATTCGCCGCCAAGTCGGTGAAGTCGGCGGCGTTGACCAGGCCGTCGTAGTTGAAATCACCCAGGTCCCAGCCGGTGACCGGCTGATTGAAGTTCGCCGCCAGGATGGTGAAGTCCGCCGCGTTGACCAGGCCGTCCAGATTGGCGTCGCCCAGCAGGGTGTAGGCCACTTCGATCTGGCCGGAGACCAAGCCGGAGACCTTGCCGTCATTGCCGTCGGCATAGCCGATGCCGTAGGACAGGCCGTTGGTCTTGGTTAGTGCCGCCGAGGAGATGATACCCGTGCCGTTCCAGTGGCCGTTGTTGTAGCCGGTGATAATCTGCGATCTGATTGAGGTGATCGGATCGGCGCCGGAGCCGTAGTTCACCAGCAATTCATTGTTGGCAACGTCGACGGTTCCACTGTTGGATAGGTTGTCCACTTCCACTACCACGCCGCCGTTGGGGCTGGTGATGCTGGCACTGCCCGTCGAAGCCACCGAAAGCGTATTGGCATGGGTGGAGTCGGCGAACGCGACGGATGCGCCGCTCTGCACGGTGATGATCGATTGATAGGTTACGGTTCCGGTGCCCGTTTGCGTCAAGGTTTTTCCGGAATTAATCGTGATCGGGTTGGCGATGACTAGGCTTGCAGTCGAAGAATCTGTTTGGAAGGTGGTGTTGCTGGCTAAATCCAGCGGCAGATTGATCTCCTGCGTGCCCGCCTGCACATCGACCAACGCCGACGATGTGCCTTGAAGAGTCAAATTTGCGCCGACCGCGCCGGTCAGCGTATATGAGGATGTGTTGTCGAATACGATTTTCCCAAGCGTGATCGGGGTGTTCGTGTAGACGACGTTGTTGGACGTAATGGCACCAAGGAAGTCGGCTTCGGCATCAATTGAATTGGGAACACCCGCGGTCCAGTTGGAGCTGACGTTGTAGTCGCCGGAGCCATTCGTGTTCCAAGTCGATTGCAGGACCAGACCCTGCGGAACGACCGAGCCGTTCAGCTGAAGCAGCCCGAGATCGATGTTTTTGCTGGGGTTCCCCTCGGTGTCGAAGTACGCGCGAACGGTGAACGAACTAAGGTTCGCATCGGCGGACGGGAAAGTCGCTGTGATTGCATTCATCGCGCCGCCTGTTCCGCGCACCGTCGTGAACGTTCCGGACCCGTCGAGCGTGCCGCCCGTGATGGTCGGACCAGAGCTGGAGTTCGTCAGCAGATTAGTGGGGAAACCACCGACGCTGTCGAAGATGTACGCGCTGCGGACCGCGCTGGACCCGCCTGCGCCGCCATCCAGAGTAAAGCTCGTCGGATCGAGCAGATATCCCGACGCGGCGGTGACGCTTACTTGCACCCAATACCCGTTGTCCGTCGAACTGCCGGTGCTCGATACCGACAAATAATTCCCGCCGGAATTGTTCGTGTACCAGGCGCTGGTTCCACCGACGCCCTGGTCGTTGGTGAATGCGTCGAGGGAGCCGAAGTTGCTGGTGGCTTCGAGATCGAGGGCGGTGGCGTTGGCCGCCACCGTCGTAGCCGATGTCGTGAACCCTGCGGCGTCGGCACCGAAGTTATACGAGGCGATGACCTGACCTTTGCTGACAGCGGCCATCGCCAGGGCCACTGCGTTTGCAACTGCCAATTTCGCTTTGAATCTCACATTTCCTCCGCTAAGTTAAACCCTCTGAACTTATGAAAAACGTTTACTCTTTAGGCTTTGCCGTGCTTTCGCGAACAATCAGTCTTTCCTCCAAGACGACGGTCTGCGGCGGTGTCTGCGGATTCTCAATGCGCTCAAGCAGGAGGCGAACTGCGTAGTCGGCCATCTGATCCACCGGAAGCGCGATGGTCGTCAAAGGCGGAATTGTCTCTTTGACCGGGTACGTGTCGTTGAACGTCGCGACGCTTACATCCTGGGGAACACGTATGCCCTTCCGCCAGAATTCCTGTAACAGCGGAACCGCAACCCAGTGGTCAAACGCCAAAACAGCAGTCGGTGGATTTAAATCGGCTGCGACCTGTTCGGCGAACTTATCGACGGGACCGACGAACGGAGCGAGCGGAGTCAGGCCCGCACTCTGCATGCAGCGGCGATAGGCAAGGGTACGACTTCGCGCGCTGCGGTGCGGCGGCGGGTTGGGACCGGCGTTGTAGACGATGCGCCGGTGGCCGAGCGATAGAAGATGCTCCATCACCAACTCGGTGCCCTTTCCGTCCGCAACGTCGACGTGGGTCCAGGTTCGGTCGGCGTCGGAATTAATGAGAACAGCGGGGACCGCGTTCTTACGAAGGACATCGAGCACTTCGGGGTCAAGCAGGCCTAGGCTGAGACAGCCGTCGAACCTGGCGCCGCTCATAAGCCGATCAAAACGCTCGGAGTGATCCTTAATGTGTACGAAAGTCGGACACAGGCCGCTATTGCTGAGATGCATTTCGATGCGATCAACGACCTCGAGATACACGCCGCGCGGGACGGCACCAAGCGGCGCGGAGTAAACGACGGCGACAGCCTCACTTCGTTGCTTGGCAAGAACCTGACCGCGCCAACTGGGGCGATAACCCATTTCCTCCACGGCCCGCAGGATTCGCTGACGGGTTTCTTTTTTGATCGTGGTATTTCTGCCCGGGTGCCAATTGACAGTTTGGCTGACTGCTGATTTTGATACGCCAAGTCGTGTTGCGACGTCAGCGAGCGTCGGCCGGACTGTATTTTCGATATTTTTCATAAACCGGTTCATTTGCTACATAAACCGGTTTACATTCTAACGCGGGGGCCTCCGTTCGCAACATAAAAACCGCTAATAATATAAGTGAATATGGGTCTGGAAAGGCGCCGTTAAGTTAAGTTTATTGGAGGATGATAGTTATGGAATCTCTATAAGGCGGGCGGACGACGATCGCCTATGCCAAATGCAACGCCTAAGTGGGGGGGCGTTTGGAATCACGCAGACGCGGTAGGCAATGACGCATTTTCGGGCATGAGGGATGGTCTGGTACCTTACACAACCTCAGACGCCAGGGATGTTCATCCACATTCCTTATGGGCGGGTTCCCGGTTTACCGCACGAATCCCAGCGTACCGCAAGCGAACAGTCTGCCGTCGCGGACAAGGCGCATCAGCGTGCCTGGGGGCAAGGGGTCCCGACATTTTCCGGTTGGCGTTTGGAATATCTTTTGGGCCGGCTCACCGGCACCTGTCGCCGGTAAAACATTACGCCATCATCACAGTCGATTACAACGTTCCCGGCAGGATTCGAACCTGCAACCTTCGGCTCCGGAGGCCGACGCTCTGTCCAATTGAGCTACGGGAACCTGTTTTTCAATTTTTCAAAGAATATCCACGGCCCCCACGATGAGCAAGACAATGGCTTCTTATGGCTCTGCCGGCCTGCCCAAACTTTCGCGAGCCGAAGACCGGCCGGTCCTCCGTCCGGTTCTTATTGCCCGAATGTTCGGGCACACCCGGTTTGCCCAAACTTCGGGCGGGAGATGCCGAATTAAACCGTCCGCCCGAAGCCTACCAGGGAAATGTCGTC
>JBEKXM010000248.1:0-6931 GCA_049512115.1 Tepidisphaeraceae bacterium
CAACTCGGTCATTCATTCGGATTTCCCAATTAGTTCTTCTCGTTCGCCGCGTCAAGCAATCCGCGCATCAGCTTTTCCATCGCCGACGGCTGATCCGGGCGAATCGTCAAATCCCACGCCACGTTCCATCGCGTCCAGACCGGGGAAAATCCCATCCCTTCCAGGCGCTTGCCCATGTCGGTCATGTGGGCCGCGCCGTAAAATATCGCGATCTTCTTCTTTCCCCTCCCCAGCTCATCGGAAAGGACCTTCAGCGCCGCCTTGTTGCGTTCCGTGACCAGCACGCTTCCGCCCGGACCGTCCAGTCCTATTGCCGACAGGTCGATCGTTCCGAGTTGGCGGGCGATGACCAGCTTGATCTGCCGCTCCATGTCCGGATGCGTGAGCATCGCGATCAGGTCGTCGCCGGCGTCCTCGGCATCCGCGCCGGCCGGGACCGGCGGTTCGGTCAACGCCTTCATGATCGTCCGCAGGAAAATCATCTCAAACGTCTCGCCGCGTTCTTCCTGCATCTTTTCGAATGTCTCCTTGTCCAGGTCCGCATGGACGAAATTCGGGGCCGTGTAATCGACGTCGTCGAGTTGGAAATCCAATTCCAGGGAATCCTTGAGAATTCGCTGGAACTGGCCGATGGCGCTGTCGCTTTTGAGGCCCTCGCCGCGGCTCGGCGGGGGAACGTCCCTGGATTTGATCAGTTCGTACAACACCGCATCGTAACGGCGAAATTCGCGATTGAGCGAATAGTAATAATTCTTCTCGCCGATGTGCACCGCCCCGATCAGATCGACGGCCACGCCGTCGGCGTTTTGGAACTCGACATCGGCAGTTTGCAGCGATCCACCGCCATTCCCGTCATCCACGAACCGCAGGAACGACTCCGGCGCCGCCGGCCGGGTTGCAGGCTCGGCACCGAGGACGCAGGATCCAAGCAGGAAAACCACCAATGGAACGAATCGGGCAATCGGCCGTGGCATGATTCACTGCTCCTTTGGTTGATTCAACAACGCCAGTATAGCCGCCCAGACCCCCAAATTCCCGCCGCGCCGCCATGCCCGTTCGCTCCGCCGCCTTGACCCCAATTGTCGATCCTTTTAGAGTCGCGGTTATGCAGCAGGATGAAATGCAGCAGTTCAAGGACCGCTTCACCCAACTTTTCGGCCCCAGCTCCAAGATTCGCGTTGTCCGTGCCCCTGGGCGCGTCAATCTCATCGGCGAACATACGGATTACAACGACGGCTTCGTTTTCCCGATGGCCATTGAGCCGGAAATTAGGGTCATCTGCCGAAGCCGAAAAGATGAAATCGTCAAGATCGCCTCGACGGTCTATTCCAACGAATTCGCGGAATTCTCGCTCCAGAAAAAGATCGAGCGCGGCAAGCCGGCGTGGGGCAATTATGCCCGCGGCGTCGCCGCCGAATTGATCGCCGCCGGAATCCCCCTGTGCGGCATGGACGCCCTTGTCGGCAACTCCCTGCCGGTCGGTGGCGGACTTTCCAGCAGCGCGGCCATCGAGGTTTCGATCGCCCGTGCCCTTCTCCTTCTGTCCGGGCTGGAAATCGAGCCGAACCGCCTGGCGCTCATTTGCCAGAAGGCCGAGCATGAATACGCCCAGGTTCCCTGCGGAATCATGGATCAGATGATCGTCACTGCCGCCCGCGCGGGCCACGCCATGATGCTTGATTGCCGCGATCTCCACAAGCAATTCGTCCCCCTGGAAGAGAAGGAATTGCGGGTTGTCATCGTCAACAGCATGGTCAGGCACGAGCTGGGCGACAGCGAATATGCCATGCGCCGAAAGCAATGCGAGGAGGGCGTCGCCATTCTCAAGCGCGATCATCCTGAAATTAAAGCGCTGCGCGACGTGACCATGGAGCAGGTGGAGGTCGCCAAGGACCGGATGAGCGAAGTGGTCTATCGCCGCTGCCGCCACGTCGTTTCCGAGAACCTCCGCACCATCCAGATGGCGCAAAAACTCCTCTTGCAGCGCTACGACGACGCCGGGGAGTTAATGGTCAAGAGCCACAAATCCCTGCGCGATGATTACGAAGTGAGCTGCGCCGAGCTGGATTTCCTTGTGGAAGAGGCGCTGAAAATCAAGGGCGTCTACGGCGCGAGGATGACCGGCGGCGGATTTGGCGGATCGATCGTCACCCTCGTCCAGCCCCGCTCCGTCGAAGCACTCAGCGAGCACATGCACAAGACCTACACCGCCAAATTCGACCGCCAGCCCAGTGTCTTCGTGACCACCGCCACCGCGGGCGCATCCGTCCTCGAATAACGCCGGCCAACCATGTCTTTCATCCGCGACATTCTCCTGAAGCTCTGTCGCCGCGAAGATCTCACCCGCGACGAGGCCCGCCAGGCCTTTATTCACATCATGTCCGGCGAGGCGGCGGAGGCGCAAATCGGCGGGCTGCTGGTCGGACTGGCCGCCAAGGGTACGACCGTCGAGGAATTGGTCGGCGCTTCCACCGTCATGCGCGAAATGGTGATCCCGATCGACTGCGACGGGATCGCCGTCGTCCTCGACACCTGCGGCACCGGCGGCGACATCCGTCATACCTTCAACATTTCCACCGCCGCCGCCCTCATCGCCGCCGGCGCGGGAATCAAAGTCGTCAAGCACGGCAATCGCGCCGCCTCCGGCCATTCCGGCGCGGCCGACGTTCTGGAAAAACTCGGACTCAACCTTCAAATCCCGCCGGCCGATTTGCGCCGATGCCTGGACCGCGCCAACATCTGCTTCGCCTTCGCCCGGGCCCATCACCCCGCCATGAAGTACGTCGCCGACGCACGCAAGGCCCTTGGCATCCCCACCATCTTCAACCTCCTCGGCCCGCTGACCAACCCCGGCCGGGCCAGGCACCAATTGCTCGGCGTTTTCGCCCCCGAGTTGACCGACCGCCTCGCCGCCGTCTTGCGCGAGCTGGGCAGCCGCCGCGCCTGGGTCGTTCACGCCGAGGACGGACTCGACGAAATCTCCACCCTCGGCCCCACCCGCATCAGCGAATTGCGCGACGGCCACATCCAAACCTGGACGCTCGATCCGAAGGATTTCGCAATCCCCTACGCCCGCCTGTCCGATCTGCAAATCTCATCCATCGACGAGGCCGCCGACGCATTGACTTTCGTTTTAAATCGTGAACCCGGCCCGAAGCGCGACATCGCCCTGCTCAACGCCGCCGCCGCAATGGTCGTCGCCGAAAAGGCCAAGGATTTGAACGAAGGATTGGAAATCGCTCGAAAATCCCTGGATGAGGGAAAGGCGGCAAAGGCATTGGAATTGCTGATCGCGGAATCCAATGGGCGGTGAAAATTAAGCGGCATCCAAAGCGGTGTAGACCTTCCCGTGCTGCTTCAACCACTCGACATCGCCCAATTTGGCACGAGCTTACACCTCGCGCAAAAGCTCCACAATCTCCGGCTCGTAGCACGGCTCGCTGGAATCCGCGTCAGGAATGACCGCTTCGACCTCGACAACGACGATAAATCGGTCAGTCCGTACCAGGCGGTTTCTTCGAATTCGTTTGCCGGGCAACATAAAAATTCCCTATTTGTCCAAATAGTATACCGTAACCAGCTTCGCAATGTCAGCGTTGACCAGGTGAGACCAAACCGCCGAGAACGCCGTCCCATCGGCCAGCAATTGTTGGACCTCGACGCACGGATTCGGCAATTCGCCGGGGCGTTCAGCCAGTAAAATTCCTCGTTCAATGCCGTCTACAACTTGCCATTCAAGAATGTCGCGTTCTTCCAAGCGTTCCACCGCATGTTCCCCCACCACATAGCGACCAGTTAGCACCAGCCTTCGGATCGAATCGAAGAGTTGTCCCACTAGACGGCTCCGTTGTAAGTCGGCCATGGCGATGGCTTGGATGCATCTAACCGTGACCCCGCAGCCCAGTCAAATTGAGCGCCCGTTCCTAGGGCAGAGCCTTCAAACGCAGGAAGATTATTTCATAGCAAAGAATGGTGCGCCTGGATGTCAACGCCCCCCAGTTGACGTACAATATAGCCATGAAACCCACCGGCATCTGCTCCATCGTTGTCGGTATTCTCGCCCTGGCGATGCGGCCTGTCCTTGCCGCCGACGGCCCTACCACCAACGCCTCCGCGTCGGATCGCAAAACGGTCGTCATCACCATTGCCGGCGAAATCGACGATTACAATCGCGATCAACTCTTCCGCCGATTCGACGATGCCAAGAAACTCGGGGCCAAGGTCGTCATTCTGAACGTCGATACCTACGGCGGCCTGCTGACCAGCGGTTTGGAAATCTCGCGCTTCCTGAAGCGGCAGGACGACCTGCACGTCGTCGCGTACATCCAGGACAAGGCGATTTCGGCCGGGGCGATGATCGCGATGGCCTGTGATGAGATCGTGGTGAGCGATTCGGCTTCGCTGGGTGATTGCGCCCCGATTATTTTCGGGCCGGAGGGTTTGGACGCAATGCCCGCCGCCGAGCGGGCCAAGGCCGAAGCCCCCGTCCTGCTCGATTTCAACGAGAGCGCCGTGCGCAATCATCACGACCCATTGCTTGCCGCGGCCATGGTGGACGTATCCCGCGTCGTCTATTGGGTGCAGAACGACAAGGGCGATCGGCGCTTCGTCGATGAGAAAGAATACACTGATCTGATCGCCACAAAGAAATGGGTTTCGGTGCCGGGCGAACCCGTGCCGATTGACGGGCCGCAAACGCTTCTGACCGTGGACAGCGATCAGGCCGTTCGATACGCCCTGGCCAGCGCCAAGTTCTCCACGCTGGAGTCATTGGCACAGGCTCGCCATTACGACGTCGTGGCCGACTTCACCCCCGGCTGGGGCGAGGCGGCCGTCGAATTCCTCAGCGGCGCCGTGGTCCGCGGCATTCTGATCGTCGTATTCTTGCAATGTCTGTACATCGTGCTACACGCCCCGGGCCACGGCGTGGCCGAGGTCTGCGGGCTGATCGCGCTGGTGCTGATGCTTGGCGTGCCACTCTTGACCGGCTACGCCCAGTGGTGGGAAATCCTCGTGATATTCCTGGGCCTCGCTTTGGTCTCGCTGGAAATCCTTTTGCCGGGACATTTATTTCCGGGAATCACCGGCGGAATCCTGGTGATCTTCGGTTTGGTGATGACCTTCGTGCCCGCCGGTCTGAACGGCCCAACGTACGTCCCCAACCATGCCAACTGGCCGCTCATGGAAAAAGGGATCGTCGTGGTCGCAGCCGCGATGGGGTCGTCGGTATTCCTGTGGTTCTGGCTCAACAAGTTTTTGCCGAAGATGCCTGTGCTGAACCGGCTGATATTGACGACGACGACCGGCAATGCGGCGGTGACCGCCACGGTATCCGATCACTGGCCTCCGCTGGGCGCCGTCGGCAAAGCCACTTCCGAATTGCTCCCCGGCGGCACCGCGGAATTCTTCGATCCCGCCATTGCTGACGTGCGCGTCGCTTTCGTCGTCAGCGAAGCCGGATACGTCCCCGCCGGTTCGGAAATCGTCGTCCGCGAAGTCTCCGGACCGAGCGTCGTGGTGCGAAAGAAGGAATAATCGCGCCGCGGGTCTTACGGCCTTGATATAGCGAATGCCATCTGATGCGGTTCGAAATCGGCTTGTACATCGTCTATCTGTTCGCCGGCCCCGTCCTGTGGATTCTGTTTTCGATCGGAATGGCCGCGAGCCGCCGGCGAATGGATCTTCTGAAAAAACGGACCGTGCCGCTGGCCGAACCTTTTCCGCACGTCACCATTCTCATCCCCGCCAAGGACGAGGGGCAGCGCATTTCGCAATGCCTGGCCTCGGTCCTCGCTCAGGATTATCCCGAGTTCGACGTGCTGGCCATTGACGATCGCAGCGGCGATCAAACCGGCAAAATCATGGACGAAATGGCCAACGCTAAAGTGGAAGGCTTTGCCTCCACAGTGGAAGGCTTTGCCTCCACTCCCAGGCTCAAAACGATCCACATCACCGAGTTGCCTACCGGCTGGACGGGCAAAAACCACGCCCTCCACCGCGGCTCACAGAATGCCCGCGGGCATTGGCTCCTGTTCATCGACTCCGACGTCATCCTGCAACCCCACGCTCTTCGCTCAACCCTCAACGTCGCCGTCGGCAGGCGATACGACATGCTCAGCCTTATCCTCAAGCAGGAAACTCGCGGGATTTGGGAATCCGTCCTGGTTCCCATCGCCTCGGCCGCATTCGGGTCGGCGTACTTGATGGGCCTGAGCAACTCCCAATCCAACAGCCATTTTTTCGGCAACGGCCAATTCAAGCTCATCCGCCGGGATGCCTACGACCAGATCGGCGGCCACGAAGCGGTCAAGAACCAGTACAACGAAGACATGACCTTGGCGCGGATCATGAAGCAATCCGGACTTCGGCCCCGCATGGCGTGGGGAATCGAATTGGGATCGGTCCGCATGTATGACTCGCTGGCGACCATCATGCGCGGATGGAGCCGCATATTCTTCGGTTCCAGTTGCGGATCCCCCTGGCGAAGCCTGTGTGTCATGGCGGTCATTCTGCTCGGATGCTATTCCGCATACGCCGCCGCCGCCTGGGGAGTCTACCGCCTCATCGACTCCAACGAATGGATCATGGCCATCGCCTGGCTTGCGGCGGCAATCATTCATTGGACGATTACGACCGTCCGGCTCGGCATCATTTATCGTTGGATGGGAAATCGCCCCATCTACGCCGCCGTGTTTTTCATTTCCGGTTGGTTTGTCATGGCAATGCTTTGCCGCGCCGTCTGGATGTGTCTCACCCGTCGGGTGCATTGGCGCGGAACCCGCTACTCGCATCCGATCGGACTGGCCAATCCAACCAAGCCCTGAACCCCCCGCGCCGCCTTGCACCGGTGACCTTTTACTTCAATGTTGAGCGTTGAGTGTTGAGTGTTGAGCGTTGCATTCAATTTCGAATTAATGCAACGCTCAACAGT
>JBEKXM010000249.1:0-6925 GCA_049512115.1 Tepidisphaeraceae bacterium
CGCCAAGCTCGATCAGAACGGGATGTTGGCGTTCCACGTTTCGAATATGTATCTGGACCTATTGCCGATCTGCGCGGCGCTGGCCGCCGACGCCGGTTGCGTGGGGGTGTATCGGAACGATCTGGATGTCAGTCCCGCCGAGGCGGCCGAAGGCAAATCGGCATCACAATGGGTTGTCATTGCCCGCGATAAAGCGACGCTGGCGAAGCTGGCCAACGATCCGCGATGGCGAGCGCTGCCGTCCACCCCGGCCGCTCGGGTTTGGACCGACGATTTCTCGAACATTTTGAGCGTATTCCGCTGGCGATGAACTCCTGAAAACCCGTCCCAAGTGCCGATAACCTTTGTAACCTGGCAGCGGATCGTCGCCGACAATGACCCAGTTGGACGAACAACGTCGCCTCTGTGCCGCCCAACCCGCGTCGCACGTTCGGGCGTCGATTGATGCGGCGATGCTTCATCATCGGGCCGGTCGTCTTGCCGATGCGGAGAAGATCTACCGCCAAATCTTGGCCGATCTGCCGGATCAACCGGACGTTCTTCATTTGCTGGGAATGTTGTCCGGACAGACCGGGAAAGTCGATGCGGGCATCGAACTGGTCTCCCGGGCCATCCGCATTAAACCCAACTCGGCTGCATATTACGACAGTCTCGCCAAGCTCCTCAAAAGCCGTGGAAACATCGACGAAGCAATCGCGGCCTATCGCGAGGCGCTGAAACTCAATCCGGATTTTGCCGAGGCGCATAACAACCTCGGGGTTGCTCTTCGCGCTACCGGGCAATTGGAAGCCGCCAACGCCGCGTTTGGCGAGGCGATCAGGATCAAGCCCGCCTTCGCCGAGGCGTACAGCAATCTCGGCAACGGTCATGTCAAAGCCCGGCGGTTTGATGAGGCCATCGCCGCCTGCCGCCAAGCCATCGCCCTGAAGCCTGCTTATGCCGATGCCTTCAATAACCTGGGCATCGCGCTGGCGGGCAAAGGATCAATCGACGAGGCGATCGAGGCGTATCGGAAAGCCCTGCAAATCAATCCGAATCACGTCGAAGCCCTCAACAATCTCGGCATCGTCCAGCGCGAGGCGGGGTTGCTAGACGAGTCCGTTGCGGCGCATCGGCGGGCGCTGGAACTTCGGCCGGAATATGCCGAGGCGCATAACAACCTCGGAAACACTCTGCGAAGCCTGGGACAACTCACGCAATCGGTAGCGGCGTATCAGCGGGCCGTCGATATCAAACCCGCCTACGCGGCGGCGCATAACAATCTGGGAGTCGCGCTCTGGGAAACGGGCCGGCACGCCGAAGCGATCGCCGAATGCCTCGCGGCCATTGAACTGAATCCCGAATTCGCCGAAGCCCACAACAGCCTGGCCAACATCCTGAGAGACCGGGGCGATCTCGATCGGGCCGTCGAGCATTACCATCGCGTTTTGCAACTGAATCCGTTATATGCCGAAGCGCACGGCAACCTGGCCGTGGCGCTGAAGGATCAGGGTCGATTGGAGGAGGCGCTTGGGCATTGCAGGCGAGCCATTGAGATTCGGCCGGATCACGCGGCCCACAGCAATCTGATTTACCTGCTTCATTTCCATCCGGACGTGGATCCCCAGGCCATTCTGCGCGAGCAAACGGAATGGGCCCGCCGGCATGCCGAGCCGCTTCGGCAGGAAATTCGTGCGCACGGCAATACTCCTCAATGCGATCGCCGTCTGCGGATCGGCTACATCGCGCCCTATTTCCGCCGGCACGTGGTGGGTTTGAACGTCCTGCCGCTGCTGCGGGAGCACCATCACGAGCGGTTCGAGATTTTCTGCTATTCGGACGTCATTCAAGGCGATTCGCTCACGGAGCAATGCCGCGGCTACGCCGATTGCTGGCGGGACATCGTCGGCATGACGGACCGCCGCGTCGCGGAAACGATTCGGGCCGACAAAATCGACATTCTCGTCGATTTGTCGTTGCATCTGGCTTGCAACCGCCTGTTGGTGTTGGCCCGCAAGCCGGCGCCGGTGCAGGCGACCTTCGCCGGATACCCCGCCGGCACGGGGTTGAGGACGATCGACTATCGGATAACTGATCCGTACCTGGATCCGCCGGATGCCGACGTGGAGGGCTCGCCCTCCACCGTCGAGGGCTCGCCCTCCAGTCCATCGGATTACGTTGAAAAATCCGTGCGGCTTTCCAGCAGCTTCTGGTGCTACGACGAGGCGGCCATGACCGCCGGATTGGACGCGATTCCCCAAGTCAACCCGCTTCCAGCACGATCCGCGGGATACATCACGTTCGGTTGCCTGAACAACTTTTGCAAGGTCAACGACGGCGTCCTGCAACTCTGGGCGCGGGTGTTGCGGGAAGTTCCCAAGTCCCGTCTCTTGCTCTTGACGCCGAAAGGCCAGGCGCGGCGACGCACGACCGAACGCCTGACGCAACTCGGGGTGTCCGCGGACCGCATCGAATTCGCCGAGCATCAGCGGCGCGAACAATATCTCCAGGTATACCATCGCATCGACGTGGGGCTCGATACGACCCCGTACAACGGGCACACCACCAGCCTGGATTCGCTTTGGATGGGGGTGCCGGTGGTGAGCCTCATCGGTCGGACGGCCGTGGGACGCGGCGGGGCAAGCATTTTGGCCAATGCCGGCGTGCCGGAACTTGTCGCCCAGACACCGGAACAATACGCGCGCCTCGCCGCCGCTCTGGCTGAGGACCTGCCGCGGCTGGCCGAACTGCGCCGCACGCTGCGTGCGCGGATGCGGGCATCGCCGCTGATGGATACCCCGCGTTTTGCCCGCAATGTTGAAGCGGTCTACCGGCAAATGTGGAAGGATTGGTGCAGGCGCGGAGGGCTTGCCCTCCACCAGGGCCCAAATTCCGGTTTACAATGCCCGGCCGCATGACCGTTCAGCAGCAACTGCAATCCGGATTGTCGCATCATCAGGCGGGCCGCTTGGCAGAGGCGGAGAAGATGTACCGCCAAGTTCTGGTCCAGCAGCCCGATCACGCGGATGCATTACATCTGTTGGGGGTGCTGGCGGGACAGACGGGCCGGTTGGATGCGGGGACGGAATTGATCCGGCAGGCCGTTCGACTCAAGCCTGATTACGCCGAAGCGTACAACAATCTCGGCATCCTCCTAAAGGGCCTGGGACAATTTGACGAAGCGATCGCTTCGTATCGGCAGGCCATTCGCCTTAAGCCGGATTACGCCGAAGCACATTACAATCTGGGCATCGCCTTACAAAACGGGGGGCAACTTGATCAGGCGATCGCTTCCTATCGCCAGGCCGTTCGGCTAAGAGCTGACTACGCCGAAGCGCACAGCAATCTGGGCAACGCCTTAAAGGACAACGGATCATGGCACGAGGCGATCGCTTCCTATCGGCAGGCCATTCGGGTCAAGCCCGATCTTGCGGAAGCGCACTGCAATCTCGGCAATCTGTTGAAGGAAATCGGCCAACTGGACGAGGCAGTCGCCGCCTGCCGGCAGGCCATTCGGCTCAAGCCTGATTTCGCCGAGGCGCACGGCAATCTCGGCAACGCATTGAGAAGCATGGGGCAACTTGACGAGGCGGTCGCTGCCTGTCGGCAGGCCATCCGGCTGAAGCCTGAGTTCGCCGAGGCGCACGGCAATCTCGGCAACGCCTTGTGGGGCATGGGGCAACTTGATGAGGCCATTGCCTCCTTTCGGCAGGCGGTTCGGCTCAAACCTGATTACGCCAAAGCACACAGCAATTTGATCTACACGCTCCATTTTCATCCCGGCTACGACGCCCGGATGATCTATGAGGAACACCGGCGCTGGAACCAACAACACGCCGAGCCACTCAAGAAATTCATTCAGCCGCATCTCAACAATCGCGATCCCGAGCGCGCGTTGCGGATCGGGTACGTGTCGCCGGATTTGCGCGACCACCCGGTGGGTCGGTTTCTGGTTTCGCTGCTGGCGGCACATGACCCCGATCGTTTCGAGGTGTTCTGCTACTCGGACGTTCGGCATCCCGATCGCCTGACCGGGCTTCTTCGCGGTCACGCCAGGCAATGGCGAAACACGTTGGGACTGACGGATGAACGAGCGGCCCAACTGATCCGGGAAGACCAGATCGACGTGCTGGTGGACCTGACCATGCACACGGCCGAGAACCGCATGCTCCTGTTCGCGCGCAAGCCGGCGCCGGTGCAGGTGAGCTATCTGGCGTACTGCTCGACGACGGGATTGGAGACGATGGACTACCGCCTGACCGACCCGCACCTGGATCCGCCGGGCATGAACGACGCCTATTACAGCGAGAAGTCGGTGCGCCTGCCGGAAACGGATTGGTGTTATCCGTTGCACGAGCAGAGTCCGGAGGTCGCCCCGCCGCCGGCGCTGAGTGCTGGCCAGGTGACGTTCGGGTGCCTGAACAACTTCTGCAAGGTTTCAGCCCAGACGCTGGATTTGTGGATAAAGTTGCTGCGGGCGACGCCGAAATCGCATCTCATTCTCCATGCCAAAGAGGGGAGCCATCGCCAGCGGGTGTGGGATCTGCTAGAACGTCACGGAATTGATCGGCGGCGTCTGAAGTTTGTGGGTAAGGTTCCCTTGTCCGAGTATTTCATGCGTTACGAACAAATCGACGTGGGACTGGACCCGTTCCCCTACAACGGCGGCACGACGACGTGCGATGCACTTTGGATGGGAGTGCCGGTGGTGACGCTGGCGGGCCGCACCGGCGTGGGGCGCGCCGGGGTGAGCATCCTGGCCAACATCGGCCTGCCGGAACTGATTGCCCAGACGCCGGAACAGTACGTTCAGATTGCCACGGACCTTGCGAAGGATCTGCCGCGGCTGGCGGAATTGCGCCGTACATTGCGTGCGCGGATGCAGGCATCGGCGCTGATGGATGCCCCGCGTTTCGCCCGCAATGTTGAAACCGCGTATCGGCAGATGTGGCGGAATTGGTGCGAGGCAGGCGGGGCTTCGAGATTACAATGCCTGGCCCCATGACTCTTCAACAACAACTCGAATCTGGCATGTCGCATCATCAGGCGGGCCGATTGGCGGAGGCGGAGAAGATTTACCACCAGATTTTGACTCAGCAGCCCGATCATGCGGACGCATTACATCTGTTGGGGGCGCTGGCCATACAGGTGGGCCGGTTGGAAGCAGGGTTGGAATTGATCCGGCACGCCATTCAACTCAAACCTGATAATGCTGAAGCCTACTACAACCTCGGCATCGCCCTGCAACGCAAGGGGCAACTCGACGAGGCCATCGCTTCGTATCACCAGGCTATTGGGATAAAGCCTGCTCACGCGGAAGCACACAGCAATCTCGGCAACCTGTTGGTGGACAAGGGGCGGCTTGACGAGGCGATCGCTGCCTATCGGCAGGCCATTCGGCTCAAGCCTGAGCTTGCCGAAGCGCACAACAATCTCGGCAAAGCACTGAAGGACGAGGGGCAACTTGACGAGGCCATCGCCTCTCATCGGCAGGCCATTCGGCTCAAGCCTAATCACGCCGGAGTACACAGCAATCTCCTTTTCATGCTGAACTATCATCCGGATATTGATGCCCAAGCGGTTCTCGCCGAACATCAGGCGTGGTCGGATCGACATGCACGTCCGCTGGCCAGCAAGATAATCACTCATGCCAACGAACGCTCGCCGGATCGGCGGCTGCGCGTCGGATATGTCTCAGCAGATTTTTTTGATCACGTCTCCGCCTTTTTTCTGCTACCCCTTTTCCGCCACCATGATCGGCAGCAATTTGAATTGTTTTGTTATGCCCTGCGGGCTAATTCTGACAGGGTGACGCAACAAATGAAGGATCACGTTCAGCACTGGCGCACGACCGTCGGGCTGACCGATGCGAAAGTCGCGGCACAAATCCGCGAGGACCAGATCGACATTCTGGTCGATCTGAAACTTCATACGGGCGGAAACCATCTTCTGATCTTCGCCCAAAAGCCCGCGCCCGTGCAGGTGACCTGGCTGGGCTACCCAGGCACGACCGGAATGGACACCATGGACTATCGGCTTACCGATCCATACCTGGACCCTCCGGGGCTTGATGACGCTTTTTATTCGGAGCGGTCGATCCATCTGCCGGATACGTTTTGGTGTTACGATCCGCTCACCAACGAACCGGCGGTAAATGCGCCGCCGTGTCTGGAGAAGGGATTCGTCACCTTCGGCTGCCTGAATAACTTTTGTAAAGTAAACGACACGGTGCTAACCCTGTGGGCGAGGGCTCTCCAGACCCTCTCCAACTCGCGTCTGTTGCTTCTGGCGCCCGAGGGGAGTTCGCGCCAGCGCGTACTGGCCCGGCTGGGCCGGGAAGGCATTGGCCCCGAGAGGGTGGAGTTTGTGGCAAAACAGTTTCGTTCGGTGTACTTGCACACCTATCACCGCATTGACATCGGCTTGGATACCGTCCCGTACAACGGCCACACTACCAGCCTGGACTCATTTTGGATGGGCGTTCCCGTCATCACGCTGGTGGGCCAGACGGTTGTTGGAAGAGCTGGCTTGTCGCAATTGACCAACCTGGGCCTGCCGGAACTGATTGCCCGAACGCCGGAACAGTACGTTCAGATTGCCACGGACCTTGCGAAGGATCTGCCGCGGCTGGCGGAATTGCGCCGTACATTGCGTGCGCGGATGCAGGCATCGGCGCTGATAGATGCCCCGCGATTCGCACGCAATGTGGAGTCGGCCTACCGCCGGATGTGGCGGAACTGGTGCGGCCAGAATCCCGCGTGAATTCTCAATACCACACGTTGATGATCAGCGTCGGCTCCTTGAGCTTGCCGTCCCACATGCCGATCGTGCTGGCCGTGAACTTCACTTCGATGTCGGGATGCGCTTCCAGCCAGTCGTTGATGGTCTGATCGAGATATTCCACGCCTTGCTCGCTGAGCCGGCAATGGAACGTCCGCATGCGGAC
>JBEKXM010000250.1:0-6925 GCA_049512115.1 Tepidisphaeraceae bacterium
GATCACTGCCGAGTGATGCAAAGTAAAACCGCCAGCCGCTCATTCGCCGCCGTCGGCAGCCTGTGGCCGAAGCGTTTTCGTGATCGCTAGTTTTGGCCTGACGGCGAGGGATTCCGCAACTTCCACTGGTCTGGCAGCCAATCCGACAAGCGGCTGATCGGCGTAGCCGGTAGATTCACGAGCAATTGCGTTAGGTAATGCTGGGGATCGATGCCGTGCCGGCGGCAGGTGCTGGTCAGGCTGGAAAGGATCGCCGCAGTCTGGCGGACACGGTGTCGACGGTCGCGCGTGATCTCAATAATGGAAATGGCGTCACTCGTGTCGTCAGCCTGCCGCGCCGGCCATGAATACCTTTTGTCGCCGGATGATTCCGACCTACGCCAACGAGTAGCGGCTGCCCCGTTCATCCTTCAGCGGCGTTCGTTTCAGCTTTTTCTCCTTGACCAGTTTTGAAATGAGAGTCGCCGCCGCTCCAGCGCGGCCTTCATTGAACCAATGCTTCTCGATCTCCTTGCCGATGGGGTTCGAGTTGGTCTTCACAAAATCGAGGATCATCTGTTCGCCGCTGACCGCGAACTTGCGACGAGCTATTTTGCGGCGCTTTTTTCCAATCGTGGCGGTCCTCTTCGCCTGCTTGTCTGCTGCCTTGGTGTTGATGCCGACGTGGCCCAAATCCGCAAGATGCTTGAGGATGACCTTGGCCGCTTCTTCCAAGTCGGCAGTTCGCGCCTTCCGCTCCCGCTCGATTTGTTTCAGCGTCCGAAGCAAGCTCCTAACAGCCTGCTGCTTCATCCGTTCGGTTTTCTTCAGCAGCCTCTGAATGTGGGTAGCGATGGTGGGCATTGAGCCGTCCTTTTCTGTGAACCGCACTATCCTGGCGCCGTTGGGGTGGTGCACGGCAAACGCCAAATGACACTTGTACTGTAAACGTTCCGTATTGTCACAATCGGGCATTGCGGTTAACACATGGACTTGTACTGAATTCGCCCGCGGCTCACTTGCGGAGAGTCGCGGATTCCCAGTTCGGATTCGGCCCCTCGTCGAAGGGATCTTTCCATGAAAAAAGCGGTATTGGGATGTTTAGGCGCCGTCGTCCTCCTCATCATTATCCTCCTGCTAACCGTCATAAGTGGATACAACCGCCTCACGCGCCTCTCGCAGGGCGTCGATAGTCAATGGGCCCAGGTGCAAAACGTTTACCAGCGGCGAATCGATCTCATCCCCAATCTCGTGCAAACCGTTCAAGGCGCCGCAAACTTTGAGAAATCGACGCTAGAGGACGTGACCCAGGCCCGCGCTGCCGCGGAGAATACCGGCATCGACCCCAATTCCGCCCCCACGGATCCTGCTAAGCTAGCCCAATTTCAGCAGGCACAGGAGCGGCTGGGTGCCGCCGTCGTCCGCGTCCTAGCCGTGGCGGAAAACTATCCCCAGCTCCATAGCACGGCCAATTTCGCCGAATTGCAAGCGCAACTGGAAGGCACGGAAAATCGCATCGCGGTCGAGCGCGGCCGATTCAATGATGCCGTACAGCAATACAACACCGCGCTCCGATCGTTTCCTGCGGTGCTCTATTCCGGCGCGATGGGTTTCACCGTCAAGCCCTATTTCGCCGCAACCACTGCGGCACAGACGCCGCCGCAAGTGCAGTTCAATTTCAATAATTCGCCTTCCACTGCTCCAGCGCATTAGTGAAACCCTTCCGCCTCATTTTCGCGTCCGTTCTGTTCCTGGCCGGCGTCGCCCGGGCGGCTGAGGTCATCCCTCCACCGCCCACGTCGTATTTCAATGACTATGCCAACGTGGTTTCTTCAACGACGGCCCAGCAGCTCAATGAGAAGCTGGAGCAATTTGAGCGCGATACGTCAAACCAGATCGTCGTCGCAATTTTTCCCAAGATGCAGTCGGACTCTTCAATCGAGGATTACACCGTTCGTGTCGCCGAGGCGTGGAAGGCCGGCCAGAGGTTGAAGAAAAACGGGGCCGTCTTGTTCGTGTTCATTCAGGACCGCGAGGTTTATCTGCAGGTTGGATACGGGCTGGAGGGAGCGCTTCCAGATGCGCTGGCGAAGCAAATCATCGATTCCGAGATCACGCCGCGTTTCAAGCAAGGCGATTACGATGGCGGCCTAACCGCCGCAGTGGACGCGATCATCGCGGCCACCAAGGGCGAATACAAAGGAACCGGCTCAACCGCGCACGACTCAAACAACTCCAACCCCGCGGGCGTCCTTTTCATTGTGATAATTGTCCTCATCCTTCTCGCCTCCATAATTCAACGAATCGCTAGCGCCCACGCCTACGCCGTCTACAGCAACCGCGGCTACAACACCGGCATAGGCTGGTCCTGGCTCCTCTACGCACTCTTGTCCAATAGCGGCGGAAGCTCAAGCCGGGGCGGCGGTTTCTCCGGCGGTGGCGGCGGCTTCTCTGGCGGTGGCTTCTCTGGCGGTGGCGGTAGCTTCGGCGGCGGCGGAGCCGGGGGGAGTTGGTAATCGCATGAAACCCGAGCATTTCCTGAGCCGCCTCCAGCACCACCAAATCGTCGAAGCGATCCACAACGCGGAGCGCAACACGACGGGCGAAATTCGTGTCTTTATCAGTCACAGCGCCGTGGCCGACCCTCTATCCGCAGCCCGCCGGCAATTCCAAAAGCTACAAATGCATCAGCTCTCCCACCGCAATGGCATTCTGATCTTCGTGGCCCCACGATCACAAACCTTCGCCGTCATTGGTGACCAAGCGGTGCATGAACGCGTCGGCGACGCCGCCTGGCAGTCCATGGCCAACGGAATGGCCGACCATTTCAAAAACGATCAATACATGAAGGCCATCGACTTCGGTATCGAACAAGCCGGTCAACTGCTGGCAGCACATTTTCCGAAACACGTTCCAACCGACGAGAAACGTAAATCGTGACGCAGGCGCGCTTGGCACCCGCAACTCGCAGACCGCTGACATAAAAGTGGCCAAATTCTTCTCCTCTCGCCTCAATTTCCTCATGGGTTTCTTCTTCTCCAGACGGACCAATGGGATAGGGGCGCGATCCACTGAGTCGGATTTCCGACCTCCCCCTTTACCGTGCCTGAACGATGTTTCCCCCCGACCCTTCTGTTGGCGGCATCGGCGATAGAGCGAACTGATTCGCTTTATCGCTGGCCATCAGGGGCGGCGTTGGCTGCGGAACTCGGCCTGATGAAGCCGATCATCAGCAGTATCCAGGCGACGATCAAGACGAGTCCAGCGACGATATGAGCCAGTGTTACAATAAGTTCCTGCCACGGCGCGGCACCAGATGCGCCAGCCTGATGAGCGGCAATGGGCAGAATTTGGGTTGTGCCCCACCAGGCGTTGGCGACCTCCGACAAAGCCATGAGCCAGGTCAGCCAGACTGACAGCAACATCACCCAGACTGACTTGCGTCCGACACGATGCGGCAGTGTAAGCAGAAGAATCGCCATAACCATGAATAAGACCCCGCTGCCCTCAAACTGGATGTGAGCGGTCAAGGCAAGCCTGGGGTAGGGCGTATGCGGCACGACCAGTCCCCAGAGAAGTCCGACCAAAACGAAGGTCATGCCATGAATCAGAATCTGGTTGCTTCCGCTTGCGGCGGTCATGGATGGTCATCGTATCCATGAACAATCCGCGCGCCCAGAATTACTCTTATTCATGTTATTTTCGGGTATTACTGCTTGTACCAGTGAACAAGTCTGGCCTGAACGAAGTTCGCCCAACCCCTTTTGTCGGCGGCAACAGCGAAAAGCGAAACGGTTCGCTTTATCCGTCGTGTCAGACGGCAGCACGGTCCGACCTGAACGGAGGACCGTGCCTGCGGACATTGACCCAAAAGCGAATGGTTGCTGCCAGGTTCCTCTACTTCCCATACACGCTGGCGAGTGCTTTGGCGGCGTCCGCGTCTTCGAGAACAGGGGTAATCTGAAATCCGAGGAGATGTTTCCATTCGGCAACGTGCTGAGCGAGAGCGGAAGAGTCTTGTCCTTTTGCCCATTCCGCGAAATGCACGCGCAGACCGCCCACCGTCCATTCCGCCTTCTCCGCCCATTGCATCAGCGGGTGCGGATGATTGATGCCCATTTTCTTCAGACGCTTGGCGAGAGGATGGAGATATTGCTCTTGCCGTGCCAAGGCCGCATCGACGATTGCAGCTTGCTCGGGCGTAAGTTTCGGCGAAGACATTGCGGGAGGGTAGCGGGCGCGTTGCTTCGGCGGGCGAGCAAAGGGGATTCGTTAGATGACAATCAATCAAACGCGGCGGCGGTATAATTTCGGTGCAGACGTCGATGCGTCGATTCACGCGGTTGGACCATCGTGCTTCCCATGCTTCTCAGCAGAGTCAACATCGACCAAATTTGGGTCGAGGGCGGCGCCACGGCCGCCGCCCTGATTCAAGACTTCCGCTGGAATCAACTCATCGCCCTGCCCGACGAACTGGCTTTTACGCCAATTCCCACCGGCCCGCTTCTCCGCATCAAGACCGGCAGCTATCCCTGGCCTGATTCCTTTATGACTTGACGCCAGAGCGATAGACAAAATGGTATGATCCTGACCGTTTTCGTTAAACTG
Organism: Tepidisphaeraceae bacterium; assembly: GCA_049512115.1. Taxonomy (GTDB): domain Bacteria; phylum Planctomycetota; class Phycisphaerae; order Tepidisphaerales; family Tepidisphaeraceae; genus PALSA-1353. The sequence continues at coordinate 4,588 of JBEKXM010000250.1, forward strand.
AGCCTAACCATGAAAACACTCCTGACGACCATCTTCGCTGCCACAATTCTTTTGTCGCTCGCGTGGGTCTGCGCCGACGATCAAGTTCCCACCGCCACAATCGACGCCGCCAAGACCCATGACCCCATTTCAAAATACCTCTACGGCCAGTTCCTCGAACACATTGGCGGTATCATCAACAACGGCCTGTGGGCGGAAATGCTTGACGACCGCAAGTTTTACTTCCCAATCACGGCTCAATCCGCGTCACAGGCTTCTGCCGCTGCTCCCGGCCGAGGGCGCTGGCGTGGCGGCTTGCGGCGGTGGACCGCCGTTGGCCCCGCCGAATCCATCATCATGGACACCGACCACCCCTACGTCGGCGAGCACTCGCCACTGATCAAACTCGACTCGTCCCAACCGCATGGCATTGGCCAAACCGGTTTGGCCGTCGTCAAAGGCAAATCCTACACGGGTCGCATTCTCTTGGCCGGCGATTCCGGCGCATCCATCTCCGTGACACTCATCTGGGGCAACACCCCAGCCGACCGCCAGACCATTCCCATCAACAATCTCACTACTACATACTCCAAATTCCCCCTGAGCTTCGTCGCCCAGGCCGACAGCACGGGCGCTCAACTCGAAATCACCGGCATGGGAACCGGCTCATTTGACGTCGGCGCCGTCTCCCTCATGCCTGCCGATAACGTCGAAGGCTTCCGCGCCGAAGTCATCGACGCGCTCAAGCAATTACATTCTGGCGTGTATCGTTTCCCCGGCGGAAACTTCGTCTCCGCGTTCGACTGGCGCGATGCCATCGGCGACCCGGATCAGCGCCCGCCGATCATGGACCCCGCCTGGAACGCCGTTCAGCCCAACGACGTCGGCACCGATGAATTCATGTCCATGTGCCGGCTCCTCGACGTGGAGCCGTACATTACTGTGAATGCCGGGTTCGGCGATGCCCGCTCCGCCGCCGAATATGTCCAGTACACCAACGGCGACGCCACAACTCCCCTGGGACGACTCCGCGCCACTAACGGCCATCCGGAGCCTTACGCCGTCAAATTCTGGGGCGTCGGCAACGAAGCCTGGGGCAGTTGGCAAATGGGTGCGATGTCACTCGATCAGTTCGAGATCAAGCACAATCTCTTCGCCAAAGCGATGCGCCGCGTCGATCCGACGATTAAGCTTATCGCCAGCGGCGCCATGCCCGATACCATGGTCGGCTCGAAGCAATCCCTCCATCTCACCGGCAAGCTCATTCCCGATCCCCTGGGCCCCGGCGACTGGACTGGCGGGCTCTTTGTCCATTGCCTGGACAACATGGACCTGGTCAGCGAGCACTTTTATTCCTACAACAACCAGCGTTTCGACCTCGAGAAGGCTGACAGTGTCCCCACTGACCCTGGCGAGCCACTCGTCGAATGGATGCGCCGCCCCGCCAACCATGTCCGCGCCAAATTCGAAGCCTACGAGGATTATCTCCAGCGCATCCCCGCCCTGAAAACCAAGCCCGTCCCCATCAATCTCGACGAATGGGCCTACAGCCGCGTCACCCCCAACTCCTACAAAGTCGTCCCCGCCTATGCCTGGACCTTCCACGAAATGTTCCGCCACTCCGACCTCTACCAGATGGCCGCCTTCACTTTCGCCACATCGTTGCTGAGTTCCAATCGAACCCAGGCTGAACTCAATCCTGCCGGCCTCCTCTTCAAAATCTATCGCGATCACTTCGGCACGATCCCCGTCGACGTTTCCGGAAATTCTCCCCAGCCTAAGCCGAAATATCCTCCCGGCGGCGAGCAACCCAGAGTCAATGCCGGTAGCGACACATTTCCCCTCGACGTCTGTGCAGCGTGGACCACTGACCGGAAATCCCTGACCGTCGCCGTGATAAACCCCACTGAATCCGCGCAGCAACTGAATCTCGCAATCACCGGCGCGGAATTGACCGGCAAAGGAACGCTCTGGCGCATGGCCCCATCCGACTTCAATGCCACAATTACCCTGGGCCAAAAGCCCGGCGTCGAAGTCGAGCAGCAAACCCTGGATTCCGTCCCCGCAACGCCGACCTTCGCGCCGTTTAGTGTAAATATCTATGTGTTTCCGGCAAGATAATGCGGCGTCTATTCCAAATCCACCGCCACCACTTCCTGATCGAGGATCGACGGCACGGTGACGGTAAACATCACCGCGTAATCAAGGCGGTGGGGAAAGGCGCGCGTAGGACGGTAACGTACCGCGCTATGGACCGTATTGGCAGCCACGGATACGCGGCATTTTGCCGCAGCTCGCCTACAAAGGCAACCCGGGAAGGCGAGAGATCGAACAAACAGGATTTCGACTATGCCGCCGC
>JBEKXM010000251.1:0-6919 GCA_049512115.1 Tepidisphaeraceae bacterium
ATGACGGCGGCGGGTCTGCGCTGGCGCAAGATGCGGTTGACCAACTTGCGGGTATCGCGATAGGTGAAGAAGAATTTGAGAATGTCCGCGCCGCGGGGAGGGACGATGGGTTGAGGAATGAATTCAAAGCCCGACGGCTGGAGGATAACGCGGTCGATTTCGCGCGTGGTGCATAGAAACACGCACTGCGCCGCGCACGGAACGGTTTGCAACTCTTCCGCGACGGCAATGCCGGGATAGAGATGGCCGCCGGTGCCGCCACCGGCCAGAATGATCGTCACAGCCTCAGACATCAATCGGGACTCAACGCCCCGGCGGCAAGGATACCGTCAGGCGGCCCGCCAGTCAGCACCGGAAAGTGGGAATCGACAAGGCGGTCAAGGTTATCGGACGGCGGGCGCGGGGAAATACGACGAGCAAGCTCGCCGGCTACACGAAATGGCCTGGCGATCAGTCGCCGTGTTTCTGGCGAAGGCGCGGGCTTAATCGAAGCATGAGCTGGACGCGTTCGATTTCGATGAGCCAGTCGGCGAGGGTGGCCTTCAATTCATCCCGATCGGGCGGCACGATGCCGGTGGGACATGCCGGGCCGAGTTGCCGCTGGGCGATGGCGCGGTAGCGGTTGATGGTGCGGTCGCCGTAGGCGGCGCAGAATTCGAAATCCTCGGCCAGAAAGAGCGTGACGGGCACTCGGTCGCCGGCGTTGATGCGGAATGCCTCAATCAGATCGCGGTGCTGGTCCCGATCCAAAATCCGGAGGGAGATTTTTTGGGGATTGGCGTCGGCGGCGCGGGCGATCAGGGGACACTGCTGGACACAATCCCCGCACCAGATGCCGCTGATAACCAGGACGTTCATGGATCGGGCGAAGCCGGCGAGGAGTTTCCTTTGCGCATCGGTGAGAGTGGCGGCATCGTACACCTGCCGCCAACGGCTGCGCTGTTCGTCCGTGCCGGTCTGAAGGTAACGGTCGTAGGGAAGCGCGGCGGCAAATTTGTCGGCAAAATAGGTGGAGGTCATGGTGCATTATTAGCGCGGCGCTGGGGATTTGTCATTGGTCATTTGTCATTTGTCATTTGTCATTGGCAGGTGTGCCTTCGTAGTGGCGTTATGCAAATGACCAGTGACCAATGACTAAGGACCGATGACTAATGACTAATGACCACTGCCATTCCCCCCAATTTTTCGCGGACGGAATTGGCCAACTGTCTTTCCATCGCCTGGTCGCGGCCGAGGGCGTACCAATATCGGTTGGGGACTTGAACGCCTTGGTCGGTGGTGCGCGAGGGGGCTTCGGCGAAGGCCGCGAACGCGCCCGTGAACTGCGGCACCGCGGTAAGGCGGCGCTCCGGGTGCGAGGATTGCTCCACCAGCACCTTCGGAGTTGCGAGGTACGATCCGTCCGGCCGGCGGGCCAAGTCGAATCGGACGGTGCGGCGAATGGTCTGAATCGAATCCTGCAGTATCTGGCGCCCGGTGCCGGCGTCGCTGCGCCAGACCTCGAAAAATTGTTTGGAAATCATCGGCGAGGTTGTCAGGACGCCGAGGCGCCGATCCTGCCGGTCAAGCTCGAACTGATCGTAGATCAGCGTCCGGGCGCAGGCGTCCCAGAGGGTGGGAAAATCCTGGGAAACGACGGAGGCGACGGCGGGCTGGTTGAACCAGTAGTCGGCGGTGGCTTGCACCGCGGGGGCGGTCGTTATGGCGGGCCGGGTCGCCGGGGGAGCGTTGTTGGAATTGCCGGCGCAACCGGCGAGAAGGAGCAAGGGCGCAACCGCGGCAAATGGGATAAACGAAAGTTTCATTGTGCGCCGATGGGCAGTTCGGTGGCGGCGGGGAGATCGATCTCGCCGGTCCATTGCTCGCCGATGGTGTGCAGGATGATTCCGTTGAGGGTGCCGGGGGTGCCGAGCGCGGCGCCGGCGACGATGATGATTCGATCGCCGAAGGCGGCGAACTTGCGTTCCCGCACGAGGGCATCGACGCTTTGGACGAGGAGGAGCATGGTTTCGGGCGGCGCCATTTCGTGGGGAATCACGCCAAAATGGAGGGCCATTTTCCGCAGCACGCCGTGTTCGCTGGAAAGCGCCACCAGCGGAACGGGAAATCGGCCCTTCGAGAAAATGCGGGCGGTGGCGCCGGTTTGGCTCCAGACGACGACGAGCTTGACGTTCAGGTCATCGACGATATCGCGCACGCCGCGGGCGATCGCCGAGGAAAACCGCAACGTCGGCGAGCCGGTCTTGGCCGGCAGCGGCGCCGGGGTGGTGGAATGAATCAGGTAATCCTCCGTGACCTCGGCGACGTGGGCCAGTGTATGAACGGTCCCCAGCGGGAATTTGCCGACGGAGGTTTCACCGCTGAGCATGACGGCGTCGGTGCCGTCGAAGATGGCGTTGGCGACGTCGCTGACCTCGGCGCGGGTGGGGCTGGCCTGCTCGATCATCGACTGAAGCATCTGGGTGGCGACGATCACGGGCTTTCCGGCGGTCTGGCAACGCCGCACCAGGTCCTTCTGGATGATCGGAACCTGGGCCACGTCCATCTCCACTCCCAGATCGCCGCGCGCGATCATCAATCCGTCCGAGGCCTCCAGAATCTCGTCGATCTGATCCAGCGCTTCGGCCTTTTCGATCTTGGCGATCAGGTGGATGTCGGCGACCTTGTTGCGCAGGTGCTCGCGAAGAAGGAGCATGTCCTGGGCCGACCGCACGAACGAAAGCGCCAGATAATCCAGATCGTTCTCGATGGCCCAATCGACGCATTGCCAGTCGCGATCGGTCAGGGACGGCACGTTGACGCGGGTGTCGGGTAGATTGATGCCCTTGGAGCTTTTGAGCACGCCGCCGATCGTGCAATTGCAGTGAATCTCGGAAAAGTTCTTCTCGGTGCAGATGAAACGGAGCAGCCCGTCTTCGATCAGGAGTCGATGGCCGACCTGGACGTCGTCCACCAGGTTCGGATAAATGCTGCTGACGCGGCGATCCTGGCCGAGGCAGGGGGCGCGCTGGATGATGAGTTCATCGCCGACGGCGATGGGCATGCCGTCGGCGCCGTCGTGGGGCGCGACCTGGGCGAGGCGGATTTTGGGTCCGCACAGGTCGCCGAGGACGGCGATGGGCTGGCTCCACCTTGCGGCGGCCTCGCGGATGTTGCGGAGCATTTGGAGATGCCCCTCCAGATCGCCATGGGAGAAATTGAGCCGGCAGACGTCGACGCCGGCCTGGAAAAGCGAATAGAGGGTGTCGACGTCACCGCAGGCGGGACCCATGGTGGCGACGATTTTGGTGCGAATCATGACGGTTGTCTCACGGCTGGTCTTTGGGGAAATCATACGCGGATTGACGGCTTGCCGCCACCGGGATCGAATAGAGCTATAATAAACTTATGATAACTGCCGAAGAATATCTTCGCCGGCTGAAAGACCCCCGATGGTACGGCGAGCAGGATGAGAACGGCGTTGATTTGTCGCTGATCCGCGGAAATTTGAAGCTGACGCCGGAAGAACGATTATTGAAGGGGGATCGGGCCCGTCGAGGGGCCATCGCGTTGAGAGAAAGCGGGCGCCGGCAGCCAGAGCACGAGAATGGCCAAAAGTGATCTCCACCAGATCGCGGAAGTTTTTGCCAAGCATGGGGTTGAGTTTATCGTAATCGGCGGGCAGGCCGAAGCGCTGATGGGCAGCGCCCGCGTAACCTATGATGTGGCTTTGTGCTATCGGCGGACGCAGGACAATCTCGAGCGCCTCGCCGAAGCATTGAAGCAGTTGAAACCGACTTTACGGGGAGCGCCGCCGAACCTTGCATTTGTTATCGACGCGCGGTCCCTGTCGCTCGGAAACAACTACACGTTCGATACGCCGCTGGGAAGTCTGGATCTGCTGGGATGGGTTGACCCTCTGGGAGATTACGACGCGGTGATCAAAAACGCTGAGACATATCAAGTAGGCGACATCGAATTAAAGGTAATTGGGCTGACCGACCTGATTCGCGTGAAGGAACAAATCGGTCGAGCAAAAGACCGCGACTCGCTTTGGCAACTTCTGGCGATTCAAAGACTGCGCCGGGAAGGGGAAAAGGGTTAATCCATTTCATGTCACCTTCGTCGCTTGGGCCTTCACGGGCGTTGCGACGCGGATATTGGCCTCGCGGAGCTGTTTTTCGTCGATGGGGCTGGGGGAACCGCACATGAGGTCGGCGCCGCTTTGGGTTTTGGGGAAGGCGATCACGTCGCGGATGTTGCTGATGCCGCGGAGGATCATGATCAGCCGGTCCAGGCCCAGGGCGATGCCGCCGTGCGGGGGAGCGCCGAAATGCAGGGCATCCAGAAGGAACCCGAACTTGGCCTTCTGGGCCGGAGCCTCGATGCCCAGGAGGGAAAAGACTTTCTGTTGCACGTCCATGCGATGGATACGGATCGATCCGCCGCCGATCTCGGTACCGTTGACCACGATGTCGTAGGCTTTGCTTTTGATGGATTCGATCGTGGCGCGGTCGGTGGAATCGAGCTTGGGCAAATCGGCGTCCAGCGGCGCGGTGAAGGGATGATGTGTGCTGGAGAAGCGATTTTCCGCCTCGTCGAACTCGAACGCGGGAAAATCAACCACCCAAATCCATGCGAATTCCGTGGAGAGGGTGAATTTCAGGTCGCGGGCCATTTTCAAACGCAGTTCGCCGAGGACCTTGTGTACGATCTTCGGTTTGTCGGCGGCGAAGCAGAGGAGATCGCCGTCTTTGGCGCCGGTGCGTTCGATGAGTTTGGCGGCGATGGGGGCGAGGAACTTGGCGACGCCGGTGTCCAGTTGCAAGGATGGGGAAACGTCTTTTCCAACTGCCTTCGAGGCGACCGCCGAAACGACGCCGACGACCTTGGTGACGGCCAGGCCCTTGGCGCCGAAGCCCTTGGCCCATTCGGCCAGGGAGTCGGTCTCCTTTCGGCTGAGTTTTCCGCCGCCGGGAACGGCGACGGCTTTCACCATGGCGGCGTTCTTGAAGACGCCGAAATCGGTCTGTTGGCCCAGATCGGTCACATCGTGCAGCGGCATCCCGAAGCGCAAATCCGGGCGGTCGGAGCCGTATTTGCTCATCGCCTCGTCATATTGCATGTGCGGGATCGGATCGGGGATTTCCTTGCCGAGGATTTCCTTCCAGATCTTTCGTAAAAGTCCTTCCATGATGGTGATAATGTTTTCACGGTCGATGAAGGACATTTCCACGTCGAGTTGGGTAAATTCGGCCTGGCGGTCGGCGCGGGGGTCCTCATCGCGGAAACAGCGGACGATCTGCATGTATTTGTCGCATCCGCTGACCATCAAAAGCTGCTTGAAAAGCTGCGGGGACTGCGGCAAGGCGTAAAAACTCCCCGGCATCAGCCGGGAGGGAACGATGAAATCCCTGGCCCCCTCGGGCGTGGATTTGGTGAGAAAGGGAGTCTCGATCTCCCAGAACCCCAGATCGCCGAGGTAATCGCGCATGATCTTGGTCACGCGGTAGCGCGTGCTCAGGTTCATCTGCATCTCGGAGCGGCGAAGGTCCAGATAGCGATAAGCCAGCCGCTTTTCCTCGGCGACGGTTTCATACTCATCGGGCGTAAACGGCGGCGTTTGGGAGGTGCTGAGCACTTGCAAATCCTTGACGCGGATTTCGATTTCGCCGGTGGGAAGCTTGGGGTTGACCAGGTCCTTGCCGCGGGCGGCGACAAGGCCGGTGACGCTGACGACCCATTCGGAGCGAAGCTTTCGCGATTCGTCGTGATGGGCCTGGCCGCAGGTGTCGGCGTCGAAGACAAGCTGCGTGAGCCCTTCGCGGTCGCGGAGGTCAATGAAAACGAGTCCGCCGTGATCGCGGTAGGAATGAACCCAGCCGGCGAGTTTGACGGTCTTGCCAACGTCGGATTGGCGGAGTTGTCCGCAAGTATGCGTGCGGTAGCGCGTTTGGATGGCTTGCATGAATAGGTTCCTAAATGAATGGTCGAGCTAACTTAGATGGAACGGAACGGGAGTCAAATGGGGAGGGGCGCGGCCGCGGAAGTCCCGATGAATCGGGACCGCCACTGGAACGCGCCTAGCGGTTTATTTCGGCCTGGCTGTCGGGAAGGGTGGGCATAGTTGTCAGTATAGCAACTTCGGCAATTTTGAGAAGAACCTTGAATTCTCGGTGGTGGGTCGGTTCCCCCCGTGTAGCCGGCGAGCTTGCTCGCCATACGTTCTGCAAATCCGCGCGTCGCAAGCGACGCGGCTAAACTCGCGAATACTCTGCAGCGTCATTGGCTTTGCATAATGTCCCACCGCGGCTTGGCGAACCATTGGCGCATCACGTCCTCGGCGGGCTTGCCTTGAGGGGTGTAGCCTTTGCCGTTGGGATCGCCGCCGGGGTGCATCTCCCACAATATCATTCCGGCCAACTGCGGCTTGCCCCACCAGCTTTGGAAAAATCCCTCGTATAGCTTTTGCTGCAAATCGTTGTCGGCGGCGAGCTGCTCCTGCGTGTAATCCCACGGGTCCTTGGCGGCGTTGGCCAGGCTGCACCAGCCGGCCTCCAGCAGGATCACCGGCTTGTGGACCTCGTGAACTTCAAACATCTGCTTTTGGATTCTGCGCCATTCATCGTTGATCTTATCGACCGACACGTCGCGGTTCTTGCCCAGCGTCCAATAGCTGTTCATGCCGATGAAATCGAGGTATTTCCAGAACGGGACTTTCCAGTACCGGTCCCAATTGGAGGAATAGGTAAGCTGTCCCTTGTAGAGGTTGCGGACGTCCCGGATGGTTTGGGTCCATTCATCGAGGTGTTCTTCGGATTCGGAGCTGACGAGTTCGGAACCGACGACGAGCACGTCAACGCCGTTGTCCTGGGCGATGCGGGCGTAGTGCTCGATCATGTCGCGGTAGTTGTCGAACCAGTCGTGCCAGTCAGTCGGG
>JBEKXM010000252.1:0-6917 GCA_049512115.1 Tepidisphaeraceae bacterium
AGTTCTGTCCAACTCGCCGTCGATTCTCGATTTCATAGCCTGGCGTCTGGAAATGATAAAAAGCTCGTTCAACGCCTGTCCGGCGAGCGGTTCCTTGCCGGAATCCTTCAGATGTTGATTGAGTTCTTCGGGTGTCATCTCCAGATCGGCGGCGAGCCAATGAACGGGCGCCGATGGACTTGCCGATTGGGCTTCGCCGGATTCCAGCTTGAAGGAAGCTGCCAGGACGGTGTTTCCACATTTGCGCAGTGCCTGGGCAAGTTCGGCATCATCTTCAATGGTCCGCAACTTGCCGCCCGGCTCCTGGATCAACTGCGGCTTCTGAGGTTCGGAGAAGAGGATGTCCAGCCCGACGGCACTAGGCCCGGCGCGGTGGACTTCGTCGAGAATTCGAGCCAGATTTCCCCGTGGCCAGGGCCAGCGGCCAAGGGCATCGGGGGAGACGGAGGCATCATCAATGTCGAGATGGACGAAACGGTTGGTGGGAGCCGGCTCGGCAAGCTGGCAGTAAATGACGCGCTGGTCGTAGAGCCAGTATTCGAGGGAATCGAGCAGGCCGAGTGCATGTACGGCCAGCACGATGAGCGTAAGGAGTGCGCCGATGACGAGGCTGCGGGAGAACACCCGGCGTTCGAGACGGGTCATATCGGGTCAGGCGATGTCCATAGCTTCGCCCCAGAACGGGGAGATGTAAATATCCGGCCCTTATTGGCGTCGGCGTCGGGCCGCCAAGCCGATGGCACCGATCGTCAGCAGGGAGGCGGCAGCGGGTTCGGGAAGGTAGGAGGTGACGATCGTGCCGTTGCTGCCATCTGTGGTATCCGTGTTGCCCTGGGGATCCTCAATGGTTATGGAGCCATCGGGGATGCCGGAGGTGCTGTACAGGTCTGGAACGATGACCGGATTCCCAGTGAGCGGGACGAGATTGAGTTCGAAGAAGTTCTGATCGACCGTGATTGGCAGGGCCTCGTTCTTTTCACTTGGTATGAGAGAGAAGTTGATGTCGTGCACTGCGCCGGCTTCAATGCCGTTGGGTGCGGGGTCGGTGGATGGCGTAATTGTGTCCACCGTGGGGTCCGAGGTCGCCTGGACAAGGTAAAAGCCGACGGTGTCCATGACCTCAAAGCTGGTGACCTGAAAGGGGGGTACGCCTTCAACGCTATAGCCGAGGCGGTAGCCGGGATCGGTCAGCGTTGGCGTGGTGACGAAGGGATCCGTGGCCAACTTGAACTGGGTGGGATCGTACGTGTTATCGAGCACCCCCGCGATCGGGATGTAATTGCTGAGTATGGGATCGGAACTGAACGGGTCGGTTTGCAGCTTCCAGATGTTGGTTGTGCTGGTGGGCTTAAGCCCAATGCTGGTGTTGACCTCGTGGAGTGCCACCTCCAAAGCCGCATGTGCCACAGAGGCCAATGAAAGGCAAGAACCCACCAAAACTATCGAAAGCCGGCGTGCCATGAACATAGTATTCTCCCGTCCGGGCATCCCACTCAAATTCAATTTACGCAAGGACTAATCTAAAGGCAGATCGGCGTGAATCAAGAATATTCTCGACGGAATTTTAAGAATTTTGCTTCGTCGTATACGACGTTAGTGGTTGTTGTATGCGACACAGACCGCAGTTCTGCGAGTTGGAAAGGGTTTGGTGATGGTTTTTCTAACCGGTCACACAGAGGGGATATTGATTGCTGATTAATGCTGTCGCGCTGTTTTGGCGCCAATAGCCAGCGCACGCACGGCGGGCAAATTGGCGGCGGAATTCACGCCGGGTGGATTGATGCCGGGGTTGGGATTGCCGGCCGGATCGTCGGGGATGATCAGGTCGATCAATGGCTGGTCCGGAATGAGGACGAGGGAGCCGGAGAACTGCCCCGGCCCGAGGGTGCGCGTTTCCTGAGTGCTCTTGATGAGGGTGACGCCGTCGCTGGCGAAGTAGAACATCTCCAACGGCTTGCCGTTTTCAAAGGCGTTGAAGGTATAGGAGGTCGAGACGCCGGAGATGAACTGCGCGCCGATTCCATAGAGACCCGAGGGGTGTGAACCCAACCAGTAGGCGATTTCTTCACCGCCGGCGGGGCCACCGAGGTGGTCGTAGGGAATGTGCCCGCCGCTGGGGGAATTCTGCATGCCGTAACCGGGATAGAGGAATTCGACCTTCTGGAATCCGTTGGCGATGTTGGTGAGGGGATCGCCGGGGTCGACGCCGACTTCGAGATTCAGATTGGCATTGCCGGTCCAGCGGAGCACAAAATCGAGGGATCCGGGAACAGTGGCGGCAAGCTCGGAGTCGTAGGAGGGCCTGCCGCCGGAGACGGTTTGGATGCCGGAAATGGGGTTATACGAGATGACCGCGCCGCGGGCGACTTCCGTGGCGAGCAGTGCGGCGTCGGTGGCGGTAAGGGATGCGGCATATCGGGGATCGACGACGGTCTCGGATAGACCGGTCCCGGCCGAGCCATCGGTTCCGCCGGTGGCCTTGGAGTAGGAACCGTGTTTGCTTCCCACGTTGAGCGTGGAATGGCCGTAGGTGAAGCGGGCGCGGCCCGTAAGGCTGATGGCATAGGGGGTGAAGGGAACCTGGTCACAAAGCACGACGTCGGTGCCGCGGACGGCCAGCGTGCTGCTGGGGCTGGTGATGGTGGCTTCGTGTTCCAGGCCGGCGCCTTCAATGTCGTAATGGGTGCGGCCGTACTTCATTATCAGATCGGTCTTGACCTTGTTTCCGTTGCGAACGGCGTCCTGCACGCGGACGGTGCCGAGGCGGTCGAGAGTAAAAGTTTGATCGGGCGGGATGACGCAGGTGATGGAACTGTGCGGCCCGGTGCGCAATTCAGACCCTTCGGAAAGGATCATGTTGGGCATGGCGGTTACCCAGGGTTGGTCGTCGCCGGTGCGAATCTGGACAAGGCCTTTGACGGAGACGACGTCGATCACCATGGATGTGCCGGAGCCAGGCTGGGAAGCGGCGGCACCGGCGGACGGATGGGTGGCGGGGGTATTGGAAGCCAACGCGCTTGAAGCACAGACCGACGCCAGGCATATCAGGCCGAGGGCGCAAAAATGGTTATAAACGGATGTGGATCGCATTGGAAACGTCCTTTCATCGAACGGAGGCGTCGGCGGCAGCGGGTTGCTGGTAGTCGTCGAGCTTACCGATGACGCCGACAAATTCGGCGCCGCTGAAGGTTTGCTGGGGGCTGCTGGGCGGGAAAATTCCGGCATAGACCAGTTCGCGGACGGCGTATCTTGGGATTGGGCCGAAAATGTGCATGACCCATCCGCCCTTGATTCCGAGGAGATTGACGACGGCGACGGCGAGATCGCCGCGCCTGATCGCATCGTTTGCCGGTTCGGAGAATGAGGCCGGCAAGAGACCTCGCGACTTGAGGGCGGCGACGCGTTTGTCGTAGTTGTTGGCATCGTCGCGGCCATCGGCGTAGAGGAGCAGGCCATGCAACGCCTCGTCGTTGCTGGTGAGGTGTCGGTTGGCCAGCTCATGCCAGAAGTTTAGCTGGGCATCGGCGTCATTTCCGGAAAATTTTCCCGTCAGAGAAGAATTCACGTGGGCGGTTTGACAGCCGGCGCAAAGTATGGCCAAGGCGCAAAATGCCCAGGCGATGGACCTTGCCGCAATGGTTGGATCAGAACGCAATGATTGCTCCAGTATAGAGGAATTGCCGGGCCTTGTCGCTGCTAAAAGCCGCGGAATTGGGCATGAAAACGCCGTAGCGGAAGGTGAGGGTCAGGTCGCTGAGGACCTCGTAGTTGAGGTAAAAGTCGGGTTCCCAGCCGAGATACGTGGCGCGGTTGGTGGGTTCGTCGATCGGAGCGGCGGCGCTGGCCTTGTTGAACCAATAAACGTCCATACCGACTTGCAGTCGGCGAAAGCCCTCGTGTAGCACGAAGGGGAAGGTGGAAGCGCCGAAACGGAAGACGGCGAGATTGGAAACCGGAGCGCCGAAGGCCAGGCCCGTGGAGACCAGGCCGAAGGCGTTGAAAGCGCGATCGGGTGTGAAGGGCGCGTTTCCGTTGAAGGTGGTATTGGTGAGTCCGCGATTGACGCCGCCGGTGGCGAAGATGCCTTCGAGCGTGATTCGGCTGTGGTAGACGTCCTGCGGGATGTAATCCAGCTTGCCGTCGGCGGCCCAGGCGTCGATGTTGTCGCGGGTCTGGACGGCTTGGACGAGTTGGAATCCGCTGATGGTGGAACTGTTGGACAGGGTGTTGCCGCACTCGAATGTTCCTTCGATGCCGTAGTGGAGGTGATCGGTGAGTGACCCGGTGGAGCCGGCGCCGATGTAATCGCTGTCGTAGGCGTAGCGGGTGATGATTCCATCGGCGGTGGAGAGGTTATCGGTGTTGTAATCGCGTTGGACCAGGCCGTAGACGTAGGGATGGTTTGATCCGATGGCGATGCTGAGCATCGCGCCGTAGAAGCCGCGTTTGGTGTTGTCGTCGAAATCGGGCCGGTCGGGCTGGATATCAACGGTGCGGAGCGGGGTGACGCCGGCAACGGTGGCGAGGCTGAGCGGTCCCCAGGAAAAGGTAGGCGTGACGCCGTCCACGACCTCGGCCATTGTCAGGCCGTTCCCCCAGTAAACCAGATCGCGGCCGCCTTCGAAATTGACGTCGTAATTGATCTGCTTGCCGTTGTAGGCGGATTCATAGCGTTGAAGATCGAAGCGATAATACGCGCGGTCGAAGTCGGGGTTGATAAGCCTGCTGCCGAATCCGTCGAAGCTGTCGCCGGCGTTGTAATCGTTGTATGCGGTACTGCCGCGGAGGAAGATTTCGTTGGCGCCGTCGAAATTGGCGCGGAGATAGGCGACGAGCAGGTATTGACGCAGGCCGTGATTGTCGTTGTTGGAATCGTCCACGGAATAGTATTGGGGCGAGAAATACCCGCCGAAGTCGATCAGGGCGCGTTGGCCGGGAGGGATTTCGCTGTTGGCCAGGAAGCGGGTGTCGAGTTGGATTTCCTGAAGCTCCCGCAATCGTTGCTGGAGTTGTACGTCGCGCCCGATGTCCGATTGGGCAAAAAGCGGATGGCAAAATGCCGTCACGATCGCCACGCCGAAGATTGAACAGGTTTTCCGCAACGCCGCACCCTCACAATTCCATGTGACGGACCGAAAATGTGTGCGGGATCTTGCCCGCGGTCCGATCAGCCGACATCCCCTGACCGGCATTAAAACGGCAACCATATCGGCCCGATGGGCTGCATGCAAAATGATGCGGCGCAAGTGTCAGGGGCAAGTGAGGTGGGTGGGAACCAAGCGGGTTTGCGGGGGGGGGGTCGTTTGTCGAACGGATGGCGGATATATTGCAGCCGAACAAGGGAAAATGATGCCGGAAGCCGGTGAACCGGATTTTCGATTGGCCATCGAATACCATCAGGCGGGCCGCTTGGCGGAGGCGCAGCGGGCATACCGTCAGGTCCTGGCCCAGCAGCCCAACCATGCGGACGCATTGCATTTGTTGGGGGTGCTTGAGCTACAGGCGGGTCGGTTGGACGCGGCCGTGGAATTCATCTGGCGGCCGATCTCCATTTGTTCAACCAATGCGATCTATTACAGCAACCTCGGCAAAGCCTTAAAGGACAAGGGGCAACCCGATCAGGCGATCGCTGCCTGCCAGCAGGCGATTCGGCTCAAGCCTGATTTCGCCGAAGCGTACATCAATCTGGGCACGGCACTGGTTGACATCGGGCATTTTGATGAGGCGATCGTGTCCGGTCGGCAGGCGATTCGGCTCAAGCCGGAATTTGCCGAAGCGCACGGTAATCTTGGCAGCGTGTTGATGCGCATAGGGCAGCTCGACGAGGCGATCGCTTTCCTTCGGCAGGCCATTCGACTCAAGCCTGATCTTGCCGTAGCGCACAGCAATCTGGTCTGCGTTCTCCAATATCATCCCGGCTACGACGCCAAGATGATCCATGAGGAGCTTCGCCGCTGGAACGGGCAGCACGCCGAGCCGCTCAAGAAGCTGATTCAGCCGCACGCCAACAACCGCGACCCCGACCGCCGCTTGCGAATCGGCTACGTGTCGGCGGATTTCCGCGACCATGTTGTCGGCCAGAATCTATTGCCGCTGTTGCGCGAGCACGATCATCGGGAAATGGAGATATTTTGTTACTCCAAGCTTCTCCAGTCTGACACGCTGACCGATCAACTCCGGAGTTACGCGGATGTCTGGCGCAGCATCATGGGTCTGTCGGATTCGCAGGCTGCGGATCTGATTCGGCAAGATGGGATCGACATTCTGGTGGATTTGGCGCTTCACATGGCGGATAACCGTCTTGCGGTGTTCGCTCGCAAGCCGGCCCCGTACAGGCGACGTACCTGGGCTATTGCGGCAGCACGGGCATGGATGCGATGGACTACCGGCTGTCCGATCCATACTTGGACCCCTCGGATTCGGACGTGGAGGGCAAGCCCTCCACCTTGCCTTTTTACAGCGAGCGGACAATCCGGCTGCCGGAAACCTATTGGTGTTACGGCGTTTCCGGCCCGACTCCCGAGCCGTCGCCGCCGCCCGCGGCGACGGCGGGATACGTCACTTTCGGTTGCCTGAACAATTTCGTCAAAGTTTCGCCCGCGCTGGACCTGTGGGGGGAGATACTGCGGGGCGTGCCGCGGTCGCGGCTGATCGTTCATTCCCGTCCGGGAACGCACCTGGATGCGGTACGAGAGCGATTTGCCGGCAAGGGCATTTCGCCGGATCGGCTGGAGTTCCCAAGGCGGCAGCCGTGGCCGGCATACGTGCGGACGTACGGCCGGATCGACGTTGCTTTGGATCCGTTCCCCTGGGGCGGGGGAATCACGACCTGCGATGCGTTGTGGATGGGCGTGCCGGTGGTGAGTCTTGTCGGCCGGACGGCCGTCGGACGCGGCGGCGCCAGCATCCTGAGCAAC
>JBEKXM010000253.1:0-13203 GCA_049512115.1 Tepidisphaeraceae bacterium
GCCCTGCGGAGTGCCGGTGGCGTGGGCGTTGACGTAGCCGATGTCGGCTGGAGAAAGTGAGGCGCCGTCCAGGGCGGTCTTCATGCAGTGGGTCATTGAAACGTCATCGGACTGGCTGACGTGGATGCCGCTGCTACAGGTGTGATATCCGACGACCTCGGCAAGGATGGTGGCGCCGCGGGCCAGGGCGTGGTCGCGCGATTCCAGGACGACGACGCCCGCGCCTTCGCCGCAAACCAGACCGTCGCGCCGGGCATCGAACGGGCGCGGGGTTTGGGAGGGTGAATCGTTGAATTGAGCGGAGGCGGCGTAGAGGATGTCGAAGGAGCCGACGACCGTTTCGTGCAACTCTTCGGAGCCGCCACAGAGGATAACGTCTTGTCGGCCGAGGCGGATCTGGTCGTAGGCGGCGCCGACGGCCTGGAGGCCCGAAGCGCACGCCGCCGAGGTGGCCGAGACGATGCCTTTGATGCCGAAGAATTGGGCGACGTTCAACGCCACGGTATGGGAGATGCAACGGAAGAATTCGCTGGCGCCGAGCATGACGTATTCGTTCTTGGCCAGAAGGATTTCGTAGGTTTGGGTGATGGCCTGGGGGCTGCCGGTGGTGGAGCCCATGATGCAACCGATGCGCGGGTTTTGGGGAATTCCGGCGGGGTCGAGGCCGGCGTGCTGGAGGGCCTGGGTGGAGGCCTGAACGGCGTAGATGCTCATGGGGCTCATGGTCCGGCGTAGCGAGCGCGGGATGGCCTTGGGATCGCGCAGTTCGACGGGACAGCCGACCTGGCAACGGAGGCGGCCAAAACGATTCCAGGATGGAGGCATGGCGCGGGTGGCGCAGACGCCGGCTTCGAGCGCCCGCATCATCTCCTGCATCGAATAGCCGATGGGGGAGACCACGCCATACCCGGTAATCACCGCGCGATTGAGCAAGTTGATCCCAGGTATTCGCGGAAG
This sequence comes from Tepidisphaeraceae bacterium, assembly GCA_049512115.1. Lineage (GTDB taxonomy): Bacteria > Planctomycetota > Phycisphaerae > Tepidisphaerales > Tepidisphaeraceae > PALSA-1353. The sequence goes on from JBEKXM010000253.1 coordinate 958, forward strand.
GCATCCCGGCCGAGGATGCTGCGGCAGACGAAAAACGCCGAGGTCATCGCCCCGAGCACGCCGGGAAGCAGAGCGCTTTGCCCGGCGGCGTAGAGGTTGGTCAGCGGGAGCCTTCCGGAAAGATTGAATTGTCCCAGTTTCTGGCGAATGCCGTAGGCGCTGCCGTCGGGGTTGTGCAGATAATCGCGGTAGGTGAGGCTGGAAGCGGTGTCGATGACGCGGATGTCGCGGCATTCGGGGATGTACTGGCGAATCCGGCCGACGACCGACTCGGTGCGGCGATTTTTGTACTCGTAATATTCCGGCGGGCGGCGTTTGAGCTTGGTATCGAACCACTGTTTGGTGGATTGCGTGAAGGCCACCTCGAGGGCGGTGACGGTATTGACCGGCCCGTCGGAGCCGCGTTCGCGGCTGCGCAGGACCATCATGGGCCCGTCGGCGTCGACGCCGGGGCGATAGGTCAGCATGGTGTTGAGGTCCTCATCGGGAAGAACCGACGCCAGGGTGGCCGCGCCGGTTTCGTCCAGGCGATCCAGCGATCCGTAAACGGTGAAGAAGGAATTGCTGGGCTCGAAATCCTGCACCCGCTCCTGGAACGCCTTGGAGAGATGCTCCTTGGGCAGAATGGAAAGGATGCTGGCGGGGTGGATGGTGAAGATGCAGGCGGCGGCGGCGACTTCGGAGCCGTCGCTCAGGAGGAAACGGGTGACCTTGCGCTGGCTGATTTCGGCGCACTGCTGGATGGTGCAGCGGGTTCTGATCTCGACGGAATCGTTGCGGAGCACGTCAACCAGCGCATCGACAAATGCATCGCCGCCGTCTTCAACGCGGGCGAGGGATTCCTGCATTCCGAAACTGGCGCGGCAATGGGTGGCAAAGGAGACTTCGTTGGGCCGGGTGCCGTAGCACATGCACAATCCGCCGAGGATGGTTTGCAACAGCCGGTCGGAAGTGCAATCGTCGAGGACGGACTGAAGGGTGACATGGTCCTCTTCGATGGGAGGAGGGAAAGTGTCGAAGCCGGAAACGTTGAGCGTGGGGGTGGCATCGACGACGAGGCGGAAGCGGTGGAAGAAGCGGTCGAGGCCGTCACGGGAGCCGGGGAAATCGCGTTTGAGTTTTTCGTGGACGACGTCGGTTCCGCAGGGCACGACGTATTCCATGCCGGCTTTGGGGAAGATCATGCGATGACAGGCATCGCGCGGGAAATAGATGGGGTGGATGCGTTCGCGGACGCCGAGCAGGGAGAGGATGACGTCCAGGACTCCGGTGCGGTCGTCGGTGAATCCACCGGTGAAGTGAAATCCCACGTCGAAGGGGATTCCTTCGACGCGGAAGCGTGCGAGGGACCCGCCGAGAATGGAGGCTTTTTCGAGGAGGAGGATGCGTTTGCCGTGCTGGGCGAGAATGCGCGCGGCGGTCAAGCCCGCGATCCCGCTGCCGACGACGATGATATCGTACTGTTTCATGCGAATCTGCGATCAGGTGGAAAGCCCACCGTTGATGCCGATGACCTGCCCGTGAATATACATGGAAGGCTCGCGGCAGAGAAATTCAATGACCGAAGCGACGTCGTCGGGCTGACCGATGCGTCCCAGAGGGATGAGGGGCAACAACTGGTCCTTGGGGAGATTGGCGGTCAGATCGGTGTCGATGAGGCCCGGTGCGACGACGTTGACGAAGATGTTGCGCTTGCCGACTTCGCGGGCCAGGGCCTTGCAAGCGCCGATCAGGCCGGCCTTTGCGGCGGAGTAATTGACCTGGCCGGCTTGCCCGACCTGCCCGGAGATCGATGCCACGGCCACGATCCGTCCCCGCCTGGCGCGGAGCATGGAAAACAGGACGGCATTCATGACGTTGTAAAATCCGTCGAGGTCGGTGCGGACCACGGCGGTCCACTCTTCGGGTTTCATCCAGACGAGCAGGTTGTCGCGGGTGATTCCGGCATTAAAAACGACGATGGATGGGGCGATCTCATCAGCGCGCGGCCGAAGGGCGGCCTCGGTGGCGGCGTAATCACTGACGTCGAAGCAGAGGAGTTGGCATTTTCGATCGAGGGCTTCGATTTGGCGGGCGGTTTCGCGGGCCTGCTCGTGATTGGACCGGTAGGTGAGCCAGATATCGCAGCCCGATTTTGCCAGCCGAAGGGCGGTAGCCCTTCCGATGCCCCGGCTGCCGCCAACGACCAGAGCGATGCCCGGAGTTCCGTCCGACAAGTTGCTCCTTTCATAAGCGACTTCGATGAACCAAACTGAAGAAGCGCGAGTTGAGAGGGAGTATAGCGAAGGGTTGCGGGGCATCAAGTTCCGAGGCCGGACGGGAATCGACGGGGGTGCGCGCAGAAATCCGGGCAATAAGAAGAATCGGCCGGAGGACCGGCCGGCTCGATTTCGAAAATGAGCCGGCCGGTCCTCCGGCCGATCTTCGGCGCTATCGGCGTCGTCGGCGGTAGAGTAATCTTTGCCCGCGTTGGGCAGGGATAGCATCAATGAGCTGGGCAATTCTGAGCGTTTGCATCTTCGCGGTGATCATAGTGGTTATGCCGGTGGTCCTGCGGGCGGCGCTGGGGGTGAAGCGGGGCGGCGAGAATTCCTGGCGGGAGCGCGTGGAGCTGCGATACCAGAATATCGGCATGTGGGTCTGGATGTTCGCCCATGTCAAGTTGCGGGTGGATGCGATGTTCCGGGAATTGCCGGAAATCGTGAAAGCCGTGCCGAATCCGCGGACAGCGCTGGATTTGGGATGCGGAAACGGGTTTGCGGCGTGTGCGCTGCTGGAATGGTTCGGCGAATTGAAACTCTACGGCGTCGAGCCGAGCGCCGGACGGGTTGGCACGGCGGCGCGGGCGATGGGGGAGCGGGGAGTCGTGGTGCGGGGAGCGGCGCCCGATTTCGAATGGCCGGGGCTGCCGGATCGAGTGGATGCGGTGTTCGCGCTGGACATGATGCAATTTTTGAGCGATGCGGATTTCGAGGTGACATTGCGGCGGATTCGGGGGCGGCTGGAAGACGGGGGCTATTTGGTCATTCGGACGCCGATGGCCCCGGCCGGATTTGGGTCATGGGCGTGGCATCTGGGCAAGATCGCGAGGAAAATTCAGGGCATCGGCGCCTGGCACCGATCGGCGCAGGGGATACAAGACGCGATGAGCGGGGCGGGGTTTCAAATCACCAAAATTCAGATGTCGGGCGGGAATCCGGAATTGTACTGGTTCATCGCGACGGCGGTTCATCGCCGGGGCGTGCCGTAGTGCAGCAGCGCAATGAGCACGATGAGCAGGAAAAGCACGACGTGAGCGGCGACGATGGGGAGGAAGCGGCGAGCGCTGAATTCGTTCCATCGCTGAAGGAGGCGGATGCCGCCGAAGATTCGGCGGACGCGGTCGACGCGTCGGAGGTTGTCATTGTCGGTGGAGGAGGCGTTTTGGAAAGCGAAGGCGGGATAGATGGCATAAACGCCGTCGCCGGCGGTCGCTCGGAGCAGATCGTCGTAGGGAATGCCCTGCCACGGGAGGTTGACGAGTTTCTGGGCGAATTCGCGGCTGACGACGTAGCCGTGGGCGGTGCAGCGATAGGAAACCTTGACAACCGAGGGGAAGAGGGTTTTGCGTGAGGAATTGACGAAGCAGCCGAAGAAGAACAGCCGCCAATCGCGATTGACATCCATGAAATGGGCGGCGTGGGCAAGGCGCTGGGGGGAAAATCGGGAGATGAGAATGTCGTCTTCGAAAATGACGATCCTATTTGCGTGGGCGGCCAGTCCCGCGCGGAGACAGGCCAGATGAGACTCGAAAATTCCCCGCTCGCTGTCGGTGGGATGTTTATCGACAATGACGAATTCAACGCGATCGGCCAGTCCGAGGCGTTGGAATTGGGATCGGGCGCTTTGAAATCGGTCGGGCCGCTGGGCCAGGGAGATGCAGTAAATCCGGTCGAAAGCCTGCCACGGGTCGGAAAGAAGGCATTGGGTCCCCTGGTCTGTTTGTGAGCGGGCAGTTGAAAGGCTCACTGTTTTGCCTCAGGCTATGGAGCGGAACGGACGAATCCGGTATTCTGTCTTCCGAGAGGAAAGATTACCGTTGGATGAGGTGCTATACAAGATTGGGCTGCGGCTGGCGCGAATAAAATACGTGCGTCATGCGATCGACGAGCGTGCCGGGCTGAGCGAGTTCCGCAAGCCGCCGACGTTGCGCATTCTTGTAGGCATGTTCCTGATCGCGGGTAGTATGGTGATGAGCTGGCCGGTGATCGTCGCGCTGGCGGGGGCAGTAGCGATCTATTTTCACAAGCCGCTGCTGGCGCTGATCGGCGGTCCGCTGTACGTTCTATCTCATCTTTGCTTTATCGCCGGAATGACGTTGTGCGGGGAGAAATATTCTCGCATTTTCATAAGATGGGCGACCCGCTGCGGGGTTGAAAAGCTGCTGTCGTTCGGGCTCGAGGAAAAGCGCCCGGAGCCGGAGCCGTAACGATAGGCGCGTGACAGTTTCTGCGAGCCCTCTTTTTCCCCTCCCCATGTAATCAGGGGGAGGGTCAGGGTGGGGGTTTCCTGCACCAATCGATGTTCGACCCCCACCCCAACCCTCCCCCTGAGTACATGGGGAGGGGGAATTCTTCGCAGCAAATGTCACGCACTCCGTAACGGTCACCGCGGCTGGCGGGCGTCATGCCATAGATCGTAGAAGTTGTAGAACTGCCAGGGGAATTCGCGGGTGAATTGCTCGAGACAATCGGCAAACTGCTGGGCATAGGGTGCATAGTCCTGGGCGTTTCGGCCAAGGTTCGGGGGGACTTCGATCAATTTTAACAGGCGAAGCTCGTAAGAATTGGGGCTGGTTTTGGGAGCGGCCATGACGAGCACGGGCGTTCCGGTTGCCGAGGCGAGGCGGTAGGGGGTGACCGGGAAAAGCACCGGATCGCCGAGGAACTGAACGGCCACGGTGTTCTGGTCGCTGCCGAAGATTCGGTCGCCCATCATGGTGACGATCTCGCCGCGGAGCAGGGCGTCGGTCATCGCGATCACGCCCTGAAGGCCGGCGCGCGGGTCGATCATGCCGGTCGACTGCGGACCCAGCAGCATGGGAGCGCGCGTTTCGGGAATCATGACGATGGATACGCGTTTGGGGAATTGGGTGAGGGCGGACATACCGATCTGAAACGACCCGACGTGGGCGTGAAGAAGGACGAAACCGCGTGGCTCGGCACACAACTGGATGAGGCGGTCATGTTCCGGGCAACTGGCGGAAATGGAGCGGGGGCCGAAAATATCCAGGACGGTCATATCGACCAGCGCGGCGCCGTAGGTGCGGGCCAGACGATAAGTGTCGAGAAAGCGTCGAAACCAGCCCGTGTGGTCGGGGAAGCGGCGGCTGAGGTAAAATCGGCAGCGGTGTGGTATCCGCGGGCCTTGCCGCCGATGCGGATGAGCCAGTGAAAGAACCCTTGTTGCCAACTGCGGCCGAGGCCGGGCTGGGCCCAATTGGCCGCGGGGTCCTGGGCGGCCGGCGGGGGGGATGAGGGGGCACGTTCTGGACTGGCGGTGGACATATCCGGCTCGTTAAGAAGCGTGTCGCGGGACAGATTGCCTATTGCCTATTGGAATATGGGAGCTCGCATCCTCTTCATTCAATAGGCAATAGGCAATAGGCAATCGCCAGATCTATTCGCCACAAATGTGCGTTACACCCTGTGGCAAATACGGGCAATCGGTCGTGTTGCAGAATGCTACGACCCTTGGCATCATCTGACGTGACAACACGGTAACGATGAAAGTCCTTCTGGTCCGGCCCCAAATTACGTTGGCGATGGCGCAGCGGCTCAGGTCGTTCGTGCACCTGGAGCCTTTGGCATTGGAGATCGTCGCCGGGGGGATCTCGGCCGAGCATGAGACGCGCATTGTGGACCTGGAATCGGAGAGCTCGCCGGATGCCGCGTTCGGGCGCGCGCTTCGCGGGTTCAGGCCAGATGTAATCGGGTTTACGGCGTACTCCAATCAGGCGGGTACGGTCAAACGGCTGGCGGCGGTGGCCAAGAAGGCGTTGCCGGGGGTGTTTGTGTTGGTGGGGGGGGGCCGGCCCGCGCCGGCCGCGGCGCGGGATGTGTGGCTCCCGGGGGTGCTCGACCTGGTGGTGCGTGGGGAAGGGGGGACGGCAATGCGCGAACTGATGCCGCTGCTGAAGCGGAAGGCGCCGTTGCCGGCGTCATCGGCATTGCTTCCGACGGATCGGCCGGAATTTGACGAATTGGCGGCGCTTCCACCGCCGGAACTGCCGTCGTACGACCGGGTTCCGCCGGCGCGGCGGCAGTTGGTCGACCGCTACCGCTATTACTGCGTGTGGCGTGGCGAGCCTGGGGAGAAATTGTCGGAACTATTTCCGCGGACCGCGACAACGCGCAGCAGCGTGGGCTGTCCGCACCGCTGCTCGTTTTGCGTGGTTCCTTACCTGGCGCGAGGCAAGTACGTGCGGCGCACTCCCGAAGACATCGTCGATGAAATTGCCGGCATCCGCGAGGAGCACATCTATTTCGTTGACGACGAGATGTTTATCGACACGGGGCGAGCCGCGAAGATCGCCCGGCTTCTTATGGATCGCAACGTGCGGAAACACTATGAGAGTTGGGCGCGGGCCGACACCGTCGCCAATAATCCCGATCTGTTCAGGCTTTGGCGTCAGGCGGGACTTTCGCTGGTGTATGTCGGGCTGGAATCAATGGAGCCGGAAAACCTCGCGGACTACAACAAAGGGATCAGCCCGGACGTGAACCGGCGGTCGATCCAGGTGCTGCGCGATCTGGGCATCGGTCTGCACGCGGCGCTGATGGTCAATCCGGACTTCACCGAGGAGGATTTTCTCAAGGTTCAGCGCACGGTCGACTTCGTTTCTCCGGCGGAAGTGTCGTTCACGGTTTTCTCGCCTCCGCCGGGAACCGATCTATGGAAGAAGAATGAGGCCCGGTTCATCTGCCGCGATCCGCATGCGTTTTACGACTGCATGCACACGATCCTGCCGACGAGGCTGCCGCTGCGGAAGTTTTATTTCAACCTGGCGTTGCTGTGGATGTTGGCGGCGCGGAATAATCCGTGGCGGCGGAACAAGGTGAAGATGCGGCTGGGCGATCTGATGCGATTCCTGGCGATTGGCGCGAGCTATTGTTGGAGCATAATGAACATCTACAAAGATTACGGCCACGCGGGGCCTCTAGTGAAGATTACCGCGAAGGGGGTCCCGGCGTTTAATCGCCGGGTCCCGCGAAGACGCGAAGTTGCGCGATGGAAGACCAAATTCACTTCGCGAAACTTCGCGTCCTTCGCGCCTTCGCGGTATATCTTTCAGGAAGGGCGCAACAAGGCAAAGACGCCATGAAGATCCTGCTGCTGTCATCCAACAGGGCCACGTCGCCATACCCGGTTTATCCGCTGGGGATGAGCGCGGTGGCGGCCGCGCTGAAACGGGCGGGACACGAAACGGTGTTCTGCGATCTGCTGGTCGATGGGGAATCGATGGATGGGCTGCGCGAAAGGCTGCGGAGAGAGAGACCCGGGCTGGTGGGGATTTCCATCCGCAACCTGGACAATGTGAACCTGCTGAACGAAAAACGGTATGCGACGGAGATCGGCGAACTGGTCCGGTGCGTGCACGAGGCGATCGGGGCGCCGGTGGTGTTGGGCGGTTCGGGGTATTCGCTGGCGCCCGAGGGCATGTTGCGGAATACCGGCGCGGATTACGGGATCTGCGGCGAGGGCGAATCTTTGATGGTTGGACTGGTCGAATCGCTGGAGCGCGGCAGCGCTCCGGCGCCAGGCACGATCTTGAGGAACGCCCGGCCGATCGAGGGAAGCGGACTGTGCGGGGGGTATTACGATCCGGCGATGCTGAAGCGTTATCTCGATTTGGGGGCGATCGCCCCGGTGCAGACGAAACGAGGGTGCGCGCTCCGCTGCGCGTACTGCGCCTATCCGGTCTTGGAAGGCAGATCGTTGCGGTGCCGGCCCGCGGCCGACGTGGTGGACGACGTCGAACGGCTGGTGAAAGACCACGGCGTATCCTACGTGTTCTTTACCGATTCACTGTTCAATGACGACGACGGCGCGTATTTGGAGGTGCTGCGGGAACTGAAGCGGCGCAAACTCCTGGTGCGATGGTCCGCATTCATCAAGCCGACGGGGATCAGCGAGGACGTCGTGGGGCTGATGCGAGAGACGGGGCTGGCATCCGCCGAACTGGGGTCGGATGCGGCAACCGATGCGACGCTCCGGCGGCTCCGCAAGCCGTTCCGTTTCGCGGACGTGGTGAACGCCAACAGCGTCCTGATGAAGCAGGGGATCGCGGTGGCCAACTACTTCATGTTCGGGGGACCCGGTGAGACGCGGGAAACCGTGCTCGAGGGGATCGAGAACATCCGGAACCTGAGATGCAGCGCCGTGTTCGTCTTCCTGGGCATCCGTATTCTGCCGCATACCGAACTTCAGCGGATTGCGGTCCGTGAAAAGGTGATCGCGCCGGATTGCGATCTGCTGGAAACGGCCTATTACCTTTCGCCCGAGATCGACCGAGCCTGGGCGGAGCAAACGCTCAGGGAAGGTTTCAGCAAGCTGGGTCACGTGATTTTTCCGCCCGATGCGATGGACGACAAGCTACAGGTGCTGCGCAAAATGGGGTATGCCGGATCGCTTTGGGATTTGCTGGCCCCCACGTAAGAGGCAGGTGGAACGACGACGGCTGGGGGTCTGACGCGAGGCGCTCCAAGTGCGGCAACGGCATTGCCGCCGTCGAATCTTGAATTGACCGGCGGCGGTCTGTAGACTTGCGCGCGGGCCGTGTGAGGACAATGAATGATGGATTCTGAGTTGATTCAAGCGGTCAATGACGTTTTTGCCGATTCGTTCGAAATTCCGCGCGAGAAGCTCACGCCGGAAGCGCAAATCTTTGGCGATCTCGGACTGGACAGCCTGGACGTCGTCGACCTGGTCGCGGCGATCCAGAAGAAATTCAACGTTCAGGTGCGCGACGACGAACGGATTCGTTCGATCCGAAGCATGCAGGACCTTTACAATTACCTGACCATGATCAGGAACGAACAGAAGAAGGCCTGATCCGATGGACCGGCAGATGGCACAACGGACGACGCTGCTGTCGCGCCTGTGCGTGGTTTGGCTGAATATATCGTTCTGGTCGGTTTTCGCGCTGGCGTCGATTTTGTTTCTGGTCCTGGGGTTTCCGTATTGCTATCTCTTCGACCTGTTGGGGCGGAATCGCCGTCGAACGCTCTGGTTGATCCGGCGGACCATCGCCAACTACGGCGCGGTGACGATCCGCTGCGGCTGGCCGCTGGTCCGCGTGCGATATGTCGATTACGCGCCCAAGGAGAAGCCGCCTTTCATCTATGTGGCCAATCATCGTTCGGCGTCCGACGCCTTCCTGATGGCGGTTCTGTCGGTTGAATGCGTCGAGATACTGAACATCTGGCCGTCGCGACTCCCGTTCGTGAATTGCATTTCGCGGTTGGCGGGGTTTCTGCGGGTGCGGGAGATGCCGTTCGAGGAGTTCATCGAAGCCGGATCGAGATTGCTGGCCGAGGGCGTGTCGATCATCGCCTTTCCCGAGGGCACCCGGTCCGGCACATGCAAAATGGGCCAGTTTCACGGCTCGGCGTTTCGGCTGGCGCAGCACGTCGGCGCGAAAATTTGTCCCGTGGCGATTTCGGGGAATGAACACATTCCGTCGCGAGGGTCGCTGGTGATGCATCCGGGGCGGATCGTGATCTCCAAGCTGCCGGCCGTGACCAGCGAGCAATACAAGGAATTGAACGCATACAGATTGAAAACGCGGGTGCGCGAAACGATCCAGAAGCATCTGGATGCGCAGTCCGTCTGAGCATTCAACGGGCAACGATTGAGGGAGCACGACGTGCGCGGCGACTGTTCAATTCGAGTGAGTGGCGTCGGCTTCGGCCGCGAGGAGATCGCCGCCTGCGCGGCGCGGAAGGGGCTGCTTTCGATCGAGCTTGATTTGTCGTCGGAGGGTGAATGCCGCTGCGCCGCCTGCCGCGCCGCGCCGGAGAATTCCCGGGCCGCGCTTTCTTTTCAGGAAATCGGCGACTTGCTGCGCCAGGCGCGGCAAGAAGGCGCTCGGCGATGTATTTTGGTCGATAGCGAGCCGGCGTCGCATCCCGACTTACGCGAGATCATCGACTCGGCCCGCGGTCTGGGGATGGAGGTGGAGTTGTTCGCCTCGGGCGCGGCAATCGATGGCGCGATGGCGGCGTTTCTGCGCCGGAGCGCCGTGGCGATCGTTCTGAAGTTCGATTTCGAGCGGGACGACACGTTCAAGAGCGCGCTGGCGAATCTGAAGGAATCGGGATATTGCCGGGAGACCGGGCCGACGGTGGCGGCGTCGATTTCCGTTTCCAACGAAACGGTGGCGGAGATTCCGGGGTTGTGGCGATGGGCGCGATCTCAGGGGATCGAACCGTACGTGCAGGTCATCACGCCGCGCGACGGCGTGGAGGGCAAGCCCTCCACCGTGGAGGGCAAGCCCTCCACCGAGGCGGCGAAGATCGTGCATCCCGATCGCGCCAAATCGTTGTTTGAAGAATTGGGCCGGATCGACACGGAGGAGTTTGGGCGAACGTGGGAGAAGCCGGCGGCATTGATCGGCAGGTCGTGCAACCGGCATCTGTTTGCCTGTCACGTCACGCCCTGCGGGACGATTTTCGCCTGCGTGGGGGTGACGATTCCGCTGGGGAACGTGCGGGTTGAGCCGTTGCACGAGATTCTGGAGTTGAGCGAGGTCCTGGAGAACCTGCGGGCATTTGGGGAGAAGGTGAAGGAGCCTTGCCGGACCTGCTCCAAGACGACCGATTGCTACGGCTGCCGGGGGTCGGCCTACCAACTGACGGGCGATTACCTGGCGGGGGACCAGATGTGCTGGAAGGCCAAGGGAACGGAGATTGAGACGCTGCCGGTCAGCGTCGTCGGATTGGTTCCGCATGGTAAGTCGATGCGGATGGTGGACGAGTTGACCAAGGTGGGGGAGCGAAATGCGCAGACGACGTTCCTTGTGGGAAAAGAATGTGTCATGGTGGACGGCTCGGGCCGGCTTGACGAATTGGCGTTCATCGAGATGATCGCGCAGTCCTTTGCCGCCTGTCACGGCTTTCACCTTTCCATGGACGAGCGGCTAACGCATCGCGGGCTTTTGCTGGGCGTCAAGGAGCTGGTCGTGTCCGGGGAAGCGCGGGTCGGCGACCGGCTCACGGTGCACCTTCGTAAGGTGACGCGGTTCGGGGCTTTTGGCGTGGTGGAAGGCGACATTTATCGCGAGGATGGAAAATTGATGGCGACCGGACAAGTCAAAATCTGGCGGCCGGGCGACGACGTTGTGGCGGCGATGGGACTATGAAAACAATCGGCTCGATTCTCGTGATGTCCGCGGCGTTCTGGCTGGCGCAGCCATCGGTCGCCCGCGGGCAGACCACGCGCGCGGATAGTGGATCGAATGGTCCGGCCACGCGCGCCTCGCTCGACTTGCTCGAAGGCGTGCAGAATCATTTGAGGTCTATCACGTCGGTGCAGACCGATTTCGTCGAGAAGAAGAACCTTGCCATGCTGGATCATACCCTGACGATCAGCGGGCACATGGCGATGGAGAAGCCGGACCGGCTGATCTGGGTCGTTCGCCTGCCGGTGCAATACGCGATTCGCATCCGGGGGGATGAGGTTAGCCAATGGGACGAGGATACGAATCACGTGGACGTGATCCATCTGGGCGGCGATCCGACGTTCAAGGCGGTGTCGGAGCAGATGCAGGCGTGGTTTTTGGGGAATTACAAGGTGTTGGGGGACAGCTATGAGGTATTCGTGGTTGCCGAGCATCCGCTTTCACTGCGGTTTGTGCCGAAGGGCGACACGATGGTCGCCAAGCTGCTGAAGGAGGTGGACGTGACGTTCAGTGCCGACGAGGATTACATCGACGGGATGGTGGTGCGGGAAACCGGCGGAGATACGACGACGCTGAACTTCACGAACGCGCGGCTGAATCAACCCGTTGAAAAGGCAACCTGGGAGATGCCTCCGAATGATCGGTAACTTCTTCGAAAAGACTACCGCGAAGAAGCGAAGAAGCGAAGTTGCGCGAAGTAAAATCAATTCAAAATCAAATTGATATTCCTTCGCGCAACTTCGCTTCTTCTCGCCTTCGCGGTAATCTTCACCAGACGCTTCCCATCGCGACAAAACTCGGATGAC